>DALYES010000007.1:0-20511 GCA_031972435.1 Minisyncoccota bacterium | reverse complement strand
CACCACGACTGGTGATGTCCCTCCAGCTCCTGTGTTTGGTGCTCCTGCTGGCATATCTGCTGATGCGCCTGCAACACCACCTTCTGGTCGGTCGGTTGATTCACCGAGGACTTTACCCTTACTGCCATGGTGTCTTGAAGAAGAACTTCCACCACTTCCACCTGAACCAACATTGACATCTACTGAACATGTTTTCACTTCAGCTCCTTCACCTTCACCACGAGTGAGTGTGATGCTGAAAGTTGTGTCAGATGTTACAGAAGTAGTGAATGGACTTGTTGGGTCAACTTCGCTGTCTGTCCAACTATACTCCACCTTGTCTCCTTCATTTGTGTCGAGCGTCCATGAAAGGTCAAAATCCTGATTGCTACCCACTGAGGTGTCGCTTGCGGAAATTGTACAGGTGAGTGGATCTGGGTCTACTGGCTCATCATCAAATGGAATTCCACAATTCTCACCAGTCCCCGTAATCACAAGCTTATACATAAGCCCTGCAGGATTTTCTGCTGGATTTGATGAACTTGGCTTGTTGACTACATTGACGAGAAGGTCGTTGTTACCTGAATTGATAAGTGAAGTGACGTCATACTCATCTTGCCCAGCAAGATTATAATTGAACTCTCCTGCATCAAGACCTGACGCATTACCATTGAGTGTTGAAGAGTATGAATTGTCAGCTGCAACGTAGAGCTTTGCGCTCGTTACTGTTGCTCCGCCCCATCCAAACTTTCGCTCAAATGTCTGTGAAACACCATTTACTGGTGATGCGACAGGATTATCTCCCCATATCCATGATGCACCAGTAATTGTCGCGGTCCATGCTGTATGAATTGGTGCAAGAAGTTTTGCGAGAGCGCCACTCTTTTCTACAACAGTTGTGTTATCGTCAGAACCATCTGTATTTGCATCAGTTCCACTAACCAAAGTGACTGTACATACCTTTGGCTCTACAACAGGATCCTTTACCTTAATGAGACATGCATCATCGAGGAATGTGCCAACGTCCGAACCACCTCCGACAGATTCAGGGCCAAGGTCCTTGAACGCAATCTCCGTTGAAGCGTCTCCAGCGACAAATTCATATTCACCAGAAGTCCATTTTTCAAGAGTAAGAACACCGACTCCTGCTGTTGGTCCTTCTGCATCAACTTGGACTCCTTCAACTTCAATTCCAAGATTGTTTTCAGCTGCCACAGTGTCTTGGCGTGGTGCAAATGCCCATGAGAGCTTATACGTTGCACCCTTCTCTGTTACAACATCTTGAGAAATTCGTGTTGGCTGATTGCCATCAAGTTCGACATACTGCTCCTGGTCTGCAGCAACATTCCCATTCCAACCGCGATGGAATTCAAGAAGTGCGTTAGATGAGTCTGAAACTTTCTTCACAACCCAATCAATTGAATCCATGAGATAGTCAAATTGTTGCCACTTGCTTTCATTGGTGACTTTTTTCACCTCAAAACTACCATTCTTAAGCAAGTTTTTATCAGTCTGACATACTCCCACCTCCTTGTCTTTACATACAACTTTTGAGATTTGTACGACAAGGTCATTGTAGTCCTCATCACTTGGGTCTGGCATAGCCAAATCCTCAAATGCGAGTACATATACGTTGTCCTCTGGGTTATATACCGCTACATGATCTTTGTTTCCATCAACGCCATTAAGCGCTTTTTCTGAGGACCATGTATTGACGCCCTGTCCTTTGACGCCCTGTCCTGTTGTCTTGATAGCAAAGCCAATTGATTTTGCTACGGAAGCAGGGACAGTTACTGGGAAGGTCGCACCAACAAGTGTTGGTGGAATAGTAAATACAGAAACAAAGCTTGATGTGTCTCCTGCCTTGTAGTATCCGAATTCCTGTACATTACCAGCTTGCTTTCCAAGAACCTTCACTTCAAATGTTACAGATTCTGTATCATCTGAAGCAAAATTCCATACTTCATAATTGTATTGATCATCCTCTACATCTGCCATTGATCCAAGAATTGTCTGGAGTGTGTCCTCACCCTGTGGTGAAGTACCTACAGCAAATTCCTCTTGTTCTCCTTTTGGAACAAGGCATGAGTTTTCTACACCCTGTTCTTTATCGTCGTTAGTGATAGTACATGTATATGACTGTCCTACCGCAACAGTAAGGCTTCCATCCTTCGCACAATCACCTGAAAAAGTTGCATCATAACCGACGGTTGCTGCACCTGATTCGCTTACGGTGTATGCACCTGGAGCAAAATCTTCAGATACTCCACTCATTACCGTCTCACTTCCTACTGAAAGTGAAAAATCAGAGACTTTCGATGTTCCTCCATCATCATTGATTACCTCCTTTATTACCTTCACAGTACCTTTTGTTGGAACATTCCATGCTACACAGTGGTATGTTTCACCTTTCTTCATCTTTTCTATCCACTCAAGATTATCGTAGTTCTTTACATCGTCGTTACAGTAGAATCCTGCTGTAACATGATTACTATTGGTTGGATCAGATTCATGAGTGAATGGGATATAGTTGTCTTTAAGTACTTCACGGAACCATACACGATCATCCTTACCCAAGTCATTGAACGTAACAGATGTTTGCCCATATTCATCCGTTGAAGAATTAAACAGCGTCCATGGGGCTCCCTGAGGAGATGTGTTTACATCACTCGAAGCGGGTTCACTTTTCACTTTCACCCACTCAAAATCCCAACCGGATGCGAGTTTGCAACTCGTGTGGCCTTTCAACCACTCTTTTGCTGTGTCAACATCAATTGGTTTAAGTGTTGCCCAATCGCTACTATTTGGAACATCTTTCTCATCGGTACAGACAATCTTTTCTGCAACGATGGTAACAGGCTTTGGTTCTGGATTTGGACAACGACTGTCATGTCCAGAAAGGCAATCAAATGTCGTCAACTCAGCTCCAGCTGGATCTGCTGGTGTTTCAACGTTATCTGCCACCTTCTGCTCCGGTGTTTCAGCTGGAGCTTCCTGCTCTGCAGGTTCTGCTGGCGCTGTTTGTCCTTGAACTTCTGCTGGTTCTGCAGGTGCCTCCTGTGCAAAGACCTGTGCCATTGGCATTGCTACCAACGCAAAAATCGCCACGACTGCGAAGAGTTTCTGCAGTGGCGCATACATGTAATTAATAGAGTTCATAAAGTTTAGAATTAAAACGTCCTAATAAAGTCTTTTTATTAATTTTTCAGCGTTTCTGGTGGCGTTAGATAGCACGCCAAAAACGTTTAATATGAACATGAAACCTCCCTCGCACTTCCTTAAACATAATACACCTGTGAAAGGTATGTATCAAGAAATAAAACCGTGCAAAACCTGATTTTGTTGTACCATAAAATACAAGGTTTTACAAGGTGACAGGACACCACTGGCCGAAGGCCGGCGCCACCCACCTTCTCCCCACCCGCCACTCATTCCATTTAACTTAATCAATCTTGCTACTTTCCCTATTACGTAGGTTGATGGACGACGTCCGGCGTCGTCCATTGTATATTTCACATTCACTTTTTTTCCACACATCCCTTGCGCACATCATGAACCTGTGTTTTACACATGAAGTTGTAACAAAACATACTCTCGTACGTATATACTACATGTAAGCAAACCTTTTGGAGTGCTTCCTTTTAGTAGTGTATTTATTAGTAGTAATATAATTTAGGTAATAATGAAGAAATATATTTTTAGTGGTGTTCTCACACTTCTCCTCGTAGGGGTTGTGGCAATTCCAAGCGTAAACGCAGAAACAACCTCAAACACAGCGATGCTTGAGCAAATCAAAACGCTCATGGCAAAACTTGAGGATTTACAAAAGCAACTCGCGACCATTCGTGGTGAGGTGAAGAGCGTACTTAAGGATGGTCTGAGTGAAGGAATGACTGATGCTGATATCGCAAAACTTCAAGAACTTCTCGCAACAGATCCAACAATTTACCCTGAAGGAAAAAAGACTGGCTACTTTGGCCCACTTACACGCGAAGCAATTAAGCGCTTCCAAGCACGTCATGAACTTGACGTAACTGGAAAAGTTGATGAAGAAACTCATGACATGCTCGAAGAATATCTCCATGAGGGCTTTGGAGACAAAATTCCAGCGGGACTTCTTCATGCACCAGGTATTATGAAGAAAGTGCAGGATCGTTTTCTACTCGGCTGCGACAAGGAGAAAGGTGGCGGTCACGGTATGGGCCCACTCTGCAAAAAGTGGAAAATGGAACATGGAGATAAAAATGATGACAAGAATGACGACTCAGACAATGAGGACGAGGATTTCAATGTAGAAATTGAAATCGATAACGGAGATACTTCACTTTCATTCACCTTTGATGGTGATGACTATGGGGTAACTGTTGATAATTCAACTAGCCTCACCGAGGTACTTGATGCAGCAGCAGATGAAATTAAGGACGGTGACGATGCAAGCGACCTCGATAGTGATCTCAAGGCTGAAATTAAAAAGGAGCTCGCAAAAGCAATAGCTGATGTTGAGGACAAAGGCAATGGTGAATTTGACGTTGAAGTAGAGGTTGAAGACGGTGACACAACCGTATCATTCACCTTTGAGGGTGAGGACTACGATGCAGATGTCAATAATTCAACTGACCTCGACGAGGACCTCGCTGACGACATCGAGAATGCGCTCGAAGATGCAGTTGCAATAGCAGATGCAAAAGACGCTATTGATGAGGCAAAAAATGCTATTGAAGATGCTCGTGATGCTATCGACGATGCAAGTGGAGACACTGAGCCATCTGACGACATGGTAGATGATGCAGAAGATAAACTCGCAGAGGCAGAAGATGCACTCGATGATGAAGACTACACGGAAGCAGTAGCACTCGCCAACGATGCTAAAAATCTTGCTGATGATGCAGTAGACCTTCTCGACGAAGCATAATCGCTATTAGAGAAGAACGAAGCACGAAAAAACTGCCTCTGGCGGTTTTTTCGTGCTCTCTCTGTGCTATACTCAAAAAATAATTAAAACATCATTATGTCATCTACTATCACATATCATCGTATTGGTATCTTTCTCGCTTTCATACTATTTTTCCTTTTTGCAACACCTACGCACGCGTACTTCACCACTGCGCAATCGGCAGAGAAACTCGATGGACAGAGCGCATTCTTTAGTATCGAATACGCATTTGGTATGAAGAAACGAGAAGTGTATATGCCTGTCTTTGCACACAATCAATCCGCACCAGTGAGTGAGAGCGCCGTTTCGTATGCAATTCTCGATGAAGATGGAAAAGAAATTGCTGGGAAAATGACTGCTATTGTATTCAGCAAGGCAACGCTCACCAAGGAAGCAATGTATGTGACCAAAAAAGGTACGAGTAACACATTCACGCTCGCGGTTGTCTTTACCCCTGAAACCTACGACGCAGAAAAGACATACCGACTCCAAGTGACCCACCTCCCATTCAATTTTGATGGCACACAACAGCTCCAACTCAATCCTTCGGAACTCCAGTACTACACCACCAAGCCAATTTCGCTTTAATACTCGCTACTCACATGATCGACATCGTAAATCGCTCATTTTATGGTTGACGTCCGACGTCAACCATTTATTTGTGTGTGCAGACGCTATTTCCGGCGACAAAGCCCGTTGTCCAGCAGAGTTGGAGAGAAAAGCCACCCGATGGGCGTGGCACATTGAGCATATCGCCGACAATATAGAGTGATGGGTGCAACTTTGACTGCATGGTGCGCATGTCTATTTCACGTACATCCACGCCACCATCAGAGACAATTGCCCATGCAAGGCCTTTTGTACCCGTCACGGTGAATGTGAGGCCCTTCATGCGCTCTACGAGGGCATGACGCACTTCACGGGTGACACTATGCACCTTTGTATCTCGGAGCGCTGATGGAAATACCTCAAGGACCACGTCGACAAGACTTTTGAGCATCAGGTGAGCGAGGGCGTTCTCGAGCGTCTTGTTTGAGTGTTCTTCACATACTGCATGAAGCTTGGTGCGGAGCATTCCAACGTCATCATGAGGGAACACATCAATCACACCAGAAACAGGACCCCCAACAAGGAGCTTCTTTACAGAACGAGCTGCATTGATAATGAGTGGCCCCGAAAGGCCAAAATGTGTACAGAGTACGTTACCGAGAAGCTGAAGTGAACCGGTATCATTTTTAAATGAAATACGCACATCGGTGAGTGTTGTGCCAGTAAGTCGCTTTACCCACGTATCGGAGACCACGAGGGGTACCAGATCGGGGTTTGGGTGTGCTACGGTGTGACCTACAGCACTGAGCCATGGCATTGCGTCACCAGTAGATCCTGTTTCTGGGTGTGATGTACCACCACTCGCAATAATGTACGTACGTGCCGTGAGAATACCGTTGTCAGTGAGGACGCCTACAATTTTTCCATTTCTCCTGTGGAGTGATCGCACTGGAGTATTTATTTGTATGACTACGCCACTCTGTCTCGCGTATGCTTCCATGATCCGCGTCACATCCGTTGCCTTTTCACTTTTTGGAAAAACACGTTTCCTGTCTTCAATTTTGAGTGACAATCCCTGTGACTCAAAAAAGTGCATGGTGTCGGCAACACCAAACTGTGCAAACGGAGAGTATAGAAATGGTTCTGCGCTGCCATAGTTTTTCAGGAGAGTTCGTATGTCACTTTCTGCGTTGGTAATATTGCACCTCCCGCCACCGGTAATTGAAAGTTTGTTACCGACAGTCTCATTTTTTTCTAGCAGAAGCACACGAAGACCACGAGATGCGGCCTTCCCTGCTGACATCATTCCTGCAGGACCTCCCCCCACCACGATAACGTCGTATGTGTGCTCGTTTGACATATTTCAAAAATACTAGCATAATCAACCTCCAAATGAAAGAAATCATATTTCCAATGCGCCTCAACAAGTTTTTGGCCTACAAAGGTTTTGCAACGCGCCGTAGCGCAGACACCCTCATCGAGGCGGGCCGTGTGTTTGTAAATGGCAAGCCAGCTATACTTGGACAGAAGGTATCAGAGACAGACCGTGTTGAACTCAAAGGTCACGACACCTCGAAATTTCGCTACGTACTCTACTACAAACCCCGTGGGGTTATTACTCACTCACCCGCTGAAGGTGAGGTTGACATCGAGACTGATATTTTCAAAAATCATAGTTTAAAAGGGCTGTTCCCTATTGGACGCCTCGATAAAGATTCTGAAGGACTCATGATACTCACCGACGACGGACGTATTACTGAGCGCATTCTCAATCCCGATGAGGGTCACGAACGTGCGTATGAAGTAACCGTCGACAAACGTGTGACCCAGACCTTTCTCAATCGACTCTCGAAGGGCGTCCGTATTGAAGGGTACATGACCCGTCCAGCAGTAACAGAACTCAATCCAGCATTTCCAGACCAATTCACCATCACACTGACTGAGGGCAAAAAACATCAACTTCGTCGCATGTGTGCTGCACTTGGCTATCAGGTGACACGGCTCAAGCGCACACGAATACTCACCTTTTCACTTAAATCACTCAAACCGAGTGATGTGTACACTCTGAAAGGTAAGGAGATACACGCTTTTCAAAACGCACTTGGTCTCCACTAAGAGGCCTTTTTCTTTGGGGGAACTTTTGCTACAACTTTTGCAATTTTCACTGACTTTGGAGTCTCTATTTTTTCTAGCTCACAAAAATCACGGTCGTAGTCGTTACTCACGTGTTTAATTGTGGGATAAAAGTGAAGGTATGCAATGAGGTTTGCAAATGCGTAGATTGCAAAGAGTGCAATGAGTTCAATTGGATATTTTTGTGAATTGAATACAATTTCGATAGTTGGGGCAATGATAGAAATCTCAACGAGGTACTTGATGCTCACGTGACGCTTTTGGGCGTATGAGATGAGGATTTTGTACGCCTTTACAAGCACTATGGTGAATGCGATGGTATGGAGGAGCTGAACCTCAAGAGCACTGCGTTCTGGTGCAGAAAGAATCGTCTTAATTGAGGTGGAAATATCAAGCAATCCTGTTCCCACACTCATAAATCCCGTAACAAGGGATGTCACCATGTAAAACACGAGCGTAAGTGCTACAAAATACACATAGCCAGAGACTATGTAGTTCATGATTTCTGCGATTAAGCTATCACGTTTCATGTGCTCATACTATTTAACCATACTGGAATCGAGAGAATGGGATGTTGTACACAAATGAGGAACGTGTGTGTGAAGGGCCTCAATTTTCTTTTTTCAAAAAAAGAAAATTGAGGCCATACAAAAACCGCGAGGCCTTCGGCCTCGCGGTTTTTGTATTTGGTTGCTTATGCGAGCTTAACGTTCACAGCAGCAGGTCCCTTGTCTCCATCTTCTACATCGTAGGCTACGATATCACCCTCCTTAAGAGAGTCATACTGCAAACCGTCTACGAGAGAACGTGCATGGAAGAAAAGATCCTTATCACCTCCCTCATCAGGAGTGATGAAACCAAATCCTCGGTCAGTAAGACGAGCGATTTTTCCTTTCATTGAATCTACGTATCCTTATTGAATAATCAAAACCGTTGTGCTTCTGATCCGACTAGCTCAGGCCTTTGTTTTGTTACCTTCAATGCTACCACGTTATCAGGGATTGTCTATACCCCTGTGGATAGTGCCGAGGGAGCGAGGGGTTGACAATCTAGAATATTGATGTATTATCCACGTAATAACTGTTCTCATTCTGTTCGTGTTCATGTATATACACGGCACTGCTTGAATCGTTCGAGCCTGAAATATACCAACGTTTTAGTGTTTCAATACATATGTTTTTGAGTATTCACAAAGGAATAGTGGTCTTCATTTTCTGTGCACTTTTTGTGCTCTCGCTTGGTGTCGCACATGCTGAGGAGGAAACCTATACAGTGGGTACCATGTATTCCAATCCTTCGTTCAGGTGGAATAATGAAAACTGGTTTACCATTGCGCACCCCATAATTTATACTTTTACCATACGAGATGATGGGAGTTCATATGGACTTACCGAAAGTGGGGTTCCGTTTACACAGGTAAACATTGAAAATTCGATCGGGGCACGCATTCAACGATTTGAGATTCAAGATCACTTCCACTATATTGTTGAGGGAGAAATTATCTATTCAATCGAAGATTTTTCTATCGGTTTAGCGAGAGCATACGAAAATCAAACCTCTGTATCGACGTCATAAGCATGAGATACGAAAATCCGCGAGGCCCCTACGGGGCCTCGCGGACTTTTCGCACCCTTCTCTTCAATTACTGCTCTTTTACGTACGCGAGCATTGTGTTTGCATCGCTCACCATGAATGGGTCCGACTCAAAATTATCTGACTTCCCTTCTTCACTAAATACTTTCTTGATTTCACCATTTTCGACAAGCATACTGTACCGCCATGAGCGATTACCAAATCCGAGGTTTTCTTTCTTTACGAGCATTCCCATTTTCTCAGTGAACTCAGCATTTCCATCGGGAATGAACTGTACGTTCTTTACTCCCTGAGCACGACCCCACTCATACATCACAAATGGGTCATTGACGCTGAGGCAATAAATTGCATCAACGCCGAGGGCCTGAAATTCCTCAAACTTTTTTTCATATCCAGGAAGATGTGTCGATGAACATGTCGGTGTGTACGCGCCCGGAAGTGCAAAAACAATCACCTTCTTGCCTGTAAACATCTCATCTGTGGTGAGTTCTCCCCACTCAGCGTCGATTGCTGAACAAACGCCAGTTGGCATTTCGTGTGGTACACGGACCTTAAAAGTTACCTGTGGTACTACTGTTGGTGTTTCCATAATAATATGTTGTATATTAACTTAATATTCGAACGTACAGTATAGCGGATTATCAATGAAATGCTATTTAATGCTAAAGGTAGCACGAACGGTCACCATTACTTCCTTGTGCATACTCTGCGTATCATAGCTCCCATAATCACTCACCTCAATTCCGCCTTCAGGAAGTACCTGTACAACACCGCTTGAGGCATTGCGTAGTGTGTCTACTTTACGCCCACTATCCTGTGCAATCGCCCTTGCACGTTCCTCCGCGTCTTTAATTGCTTGTGTGAGCAATTTAATTCGCATCTCTGCAAGTTTGCTGTATGTGAGTTCGAGTGAGCCCGTGGAGAGATTATAGCCCTCTCCGGTAAGTGGCTCTATATTATTTGCAAGCGTACTCAGTTTCTCGACGTCACTACTCCGCACAATAACCTGACACGCAACAGTGTACCCAGTCATAATAGGTTCGCCATACTGTGGGTAATTGTAATTAGGATTCGAATTACCGGCAGGAGTTTCAAATTCAGTAAATCCTTGTTCAGTGAGGTGAGCAATTATTTTTTCGACTCCCTTATCGAGTCGATTGAAGCCAGACTGTTGGTCTACCACACCTGTTTTGGTTTCAAGATTGATAACCCACCGTGCTTCATCAGCAACAACTGCCTCACGTGCCGAACCAGTCACCTCGATGGTATCTTGCGCTAGTTTTATACTATACGCCACATTCCCCACATAGAACGCGATAGCGAGCGCACCTACCACACATATCGTTGCTGCGGCTACTCGTGGCACTGAATAATCAAATAGTTTTGTAAAATGCATAGTAACATGGAGTTATTAATAGTTCTTTAGTATACTCCTGTTTTTCTCATGTATAAAATTTGCAGAGAATGTTCATAGAGCCTTCATATTTTGTATTTCTTTGACATACATACTTTAATTATACAACCGAAGCATATTCAGTTGCGTTATTACAAAAATGCTATTAAATGATCATAGTTTGTTCATAAACTAGCACCTGAAACAGAAAGGGGCCCACGATGGGTACGGTTGTAGAGAGGATTAATCCGTGCGCAGCATGCATGAATTTCACTCAAATGCTTCTGCTCCGCTTGTTCGAACTCAGTCCTACAGGAATGCTCAATTCTGAGGGCATTCAGACTTTGGCTCAGGAGACGATGTGTCTAGAAATCACAAGAGAAGTTGCTGATTCAGCACTCACATTGTTTTTAGAACACGGACACATACACAAAGGATTTTCCTCACCTGACTCATACGCGCTTTCTGATAAGGGCGGGATTTTGATTAGATACATGATGGATCTTCTCACCAAGAAACCTGATGGCAGTCTAGGCCGTAACAGAAGGAGAGAGTGAGTCCCCTAACCCCGGTGCGGCATGACTGCCGCACTTTTTGTGCATTACGCACTGTAGACAATTTTAAAAAAGTCTTTTACTCTTAAAAAATACGTATGAATGAAAAATTTGATAGAGAACACTATACTATTCAGGGAAAATCAGCTGATGAAACAATCATGAACAAATTTGTTGATTCTACAATTGAATTTGCAGATTACATGATTACTAATGGGCAACTCGACTCTGAAAAAACATGCAATGAATTACTCAGAGAACTACGTATATTTCTTTCCATCAATAATAATCCTCAAGCACTTGAACGTATTAAACATATAGAGAACTTCATGGTCCAAAATCAATGGAAAATTAATAAACAGGAGAGTATTTAGAGTATACTTTTACTATGTCATGGCAGTATAAACACGAGCGGATACAGTCACCCCAGAAGAGTGTCGCTGAAATTATTTCTCTTGTAGAAAACGAAATGAATGATGAACAACCACTTCTCTCGATTGAGCTCAGAAACGATTTACTTACTATGCTCAATGATGCACTCAGAAATCCTCTTGAGCCGAGTGAAGTCAATAAGATTAATAGTCTCATTGAAGATATCCTAAACAGGTATCCAGACGACTAACAAACTGGCTACTGCACCCTCACTCTGGACAATGTAGTGTGGATTATGTCATGATGGAGTCCGCCCGCGCTCCGCGCGGGCGGACAAATTAGATAGAAATCGAACAAAGCAGATAAAAAATATTATATTGGGGCTAAAATAATATGGGATATTATTTTAGGAGGTTGTAGAATTTTCTGTAAGAAAAGTCATACAACCTGAACAGTGAGACAAGCTTGAAGCTTGTCGCAAGACTCATTGAGATAATTTATGAGCGAAGTGAATTAAATTATCCAATGAGTGGACAGTTCCTGTAAGGAGTCGTCTAATGGTAAGCAGAGCTTCCTGTCAGCCTTCGCTCAGGAATGGAAAAATAAACTTTTCCACTCCTTCGCTCACTCGACAGTAGGACATCAGGTTTTGCACCACAGGAGTACTTCCATTTTTATAGTCGTCTATTCGACTCCTTAAAAATTGGTCGTCCTGAGTATCGAGGTTGAAATAGTGGCCAGAAATTAAAGAGCATAAGCGACTATAATTTCTGAGTGGCCTAGAAGTTACAGAGCGTAGCGACAATAACTTCTGGTCTGCTTATTTTTTCTTTCATGATGAAAAAATAAACCAAGTCGATTTTTATTCCCCACGGAAGAAAAATCGACGCACGAGCGCACGTTTGGTACTATTCTTCTTACAGAACAAAATATATATTGGGGTATCGTCTAATGGTAGGACATCAGGTTTTGGTCCTGAGTATCGAGGTTGAAATAGTATGGGATACTATTTCAAGAGGTTGTCGATAATTTACGAGTGAAGCGAAGTAAACTATCATACAACCTGAACAGAATTCGTAGAATTCGAATCCAAGGATTCGAACCTATAGCGTAGTACAATCACACACATCTTTGGGGTATCGTCTAATGGTAGGACATCAGGTTTTGGTCCTGAGTATCGAGGTTCGAATCCTTGTACCCCAGCTCGAGAAAAATACAGCCTCTTGGCTGTATTTTTCGTAGAGCTGGGGTAAGGAAGGTGTGGGGCACCTTCCGTCAAGGATTCGAAGAGGTCGTCGAGATTTTTCAGAGAAAAATATCATACGACCTGAACAGAATTCGTAAAATTCGAATCCTTGTACCCCAGCAACATAAGTGTAATTATTGAACACATTGCCAGAAATGCATTTATCAAGACAAAGAGGGATCCGACAGGTGTTTGTGCCTTAGGAGCCCTTTTCTTTTTATACTGTCCTATTTTAATCCTGATAGATTATTATAAAATTGCACCTTCCTTTTGTTGTTGTTTAGGTTACTATTAAGAAACAAATGCGGAAAAAATTTTTACTCGTACTTGGTGTAGCTATGGTGTTTGTGTGTGCGTGTGCATGGTATCTTCACGCATCGATCTATTGGAAACTCGGTGAAACTGCCCTTCATCAACCGTCTGATTTTGCTGAGTATATCGTGGGAAAGAGCACATCCTCTCAACTGACGTATGTGGCAATAGGTGATAGCCTCACTGCGGGAGTTGGTGTTGAAACATACAGCAAATCGTATCCGTATGTACTTGCGCAAAAGATTGCAGAAAACAATACGAGAGTGCACCTTATCCCATTTGCGGTGCCTGGTGTAAGGAGTGCCTACGTTTATGACAATTTTATTGAGTCAGTCATTGCAATGAAACCCAATATCATCACACTTTTTATCGGTATTAATGATATGCATGGAAATGTGCCACTTATGCAATTTGAAGAACAGTATGCGCAAATACTTGCCAATCTCACGCAAAAGACCAACGCACAAATCTATGTCATCAACTTACCCAATATTGGTACCTCGAATTTAATTAGTCTTCCATACCGATACTATTTCAATTGGAGAATACAAAAATACAATGAGATTATTCGAAAACGAGCGACTCAATACAGAGTGACCTATATTGATTTGTATAGTGCGCACGAACCGCACGCGTTAGACAATACGTACTATGCCACTGACTTTTTCCATCCAAATGCAGTAGGATACACTCTCTGGGCTGAAACTATATATGCAAATTTCCGTAACTAATCCAATAGAACAAACCATACTTTTTGGCTTAGTGTTGGGTATCATTTTCTTATGTTCTTTTTCAAAGAAAAAAAACTACACGCCTCTCTCGTTAACTCAAGAGCTAAAAGGGTTTGCGATTATCGTTGTCATCTTTGCTCATATTGGATACGCTCTCTCTTTAAATCCGCAATTTCTTTTTCCATTTTCTGTCTTCGCAGGGGTTGGTGTTAATTTATTTTTGTTTCTCTCTGGCTATGGACTCACTTTTTCCCAAATGAATAAGGGAGGTTCTGTCGTCTATTTTTACAAGCAACGATTACTTAAATTGTTTGTTCCTTTTTGGATCATTGTGTCAATGCTTTTTTTGCTCAGTCATTTTTTCCTTGAGCAAACATACTCAAACGAATATATGATCATGGCATTTTTGGGAATTTTTACTAGTGCCAATATGTATGGAGACATTAATTCCCCTCTTTGGTATTTTAGTTTCATTCTCTTCTACTCTCTCCTTTTTCCTATCGTATTTAATAAACGCCATGCATGGATTACTGCACTTGTGCTCTATCTGATAGTGTGGGTTGTGGTGCAAATTGACCCCGTACCACTTGCTGGTGTTATTGGTTTGTATCAAGTACATATGCTTGCATTTCCTCTCGGTATTTTAGCTGCGTGGTATGTGCATACACCGAGAACTTTGTTGATTGAGGGGAAAAAACTGTATACTCGATATGAGCAGTTTGTGTATCCTGTGGGACTCGTTATCCTCTGTGCGCTGATTGGATATCTTGCCATTCATGGAAATATAGGTAAACCAGCATACATTGAAGAAGCCACGAGCCTTTTTGCGATGTTTGCGATTATACTCCTCTTCGTACTTAAAAAAAGAGAATCGAAATTTCTATCTATATTTGGGCTCTTCTCCTACGAAATATTCCTGTTTCATTGGCCTATTTTATACCGTTATGATTTTCTCTATATGCACGTACCCGCGTGGCTTGCGACGTCTCTGTACCTCGGGATATTTCTATTGCTTGCATTGCTCTTAAAAAAGATTTTAGCTTTCCGTATTTAAAATTTAAAATTCGATTCCCTGTATCAAGATCTTGCTAATGAAAACAATCTTATATTGGTACCATTTATTACTGATGAACTTTTCCTCAACACAGAAAACAAGCTCAGTGATGGTATTCACTATAATCAAATTGGATACCAAAAAGTGGTTGAGAGGTATCTGTTACCTGAAATCAAAGTCTTGTTGGAGAGTATGTAGTATCCCCTACCCTTGTACACAAGGCTTTCTGACTACACTCGCTCTTTCACTGCATTCGTACCATGAATCTCAGCAAGTTTTGATTTAGATACTCATGTGTGAAAGTAATAAGAGAATAGTTTGTACTCCAGCACTCTATTGCAACTATGTTTTGAAATAGTTTTCTACAATTACTTCCTACATTTCACTAAATGTGGTATAATTAAAGAAGATACCTTGTTCACTGATAGGAGTATGAGAAATGGAAATGATTTCTGCTTGGTTCTTTTTGTATCGTGAGTGCGTTTTTTCATGGTGGTGGCTTACATTGGGAGCAGTAACTTTTGTCTACGTTGTCGTCTTTCAGCTCAAAGACAATGATTACTCGCTCTCAACTTTGAAGGCGTTGCGACTCTCCTTTGTTGGACTCATAACACTGATTCCATGGATAAGAAATTTTGTTCCCTCCAAATTGGAAGTCGACTTTACGACACGCTGGTTAATGCTTGGCTTAAATTCGTTTTTTTCCTTTGTCATCACAATCGCGATGTATTCGTTTTTCTTAGGACCGTTCTTCTTCATCCTCGTCTTTGGGGCGCGAATGTTTGATTATTGCCTTGACCAATGGGGAAAATCTACACTATCCCGCAATATTCAACAATATGGACTTAAACAAGCATTCAAAGGAATGTTACAAGGTCCAAAATAAGTTCATTGAAGTAACTTTTTGTTTAACGGCCTACATTTATTTTAGTAGGCTGTTTTTGTATTAAAAAAGTTCTAACATCTTCCCATCATAGTATCAGCTTGTTAAGAAACTTATTTTTTCTCGCACCCATTATTACAAAATAGTACAGTTAACTGTACTATTTTGTGATGGAATAGCTTGTATACAATGAAGACATCGGATGTCCTCATTGTATAGAATGCAATTATCCCCCGCCCCATGTAATAGACCACACATCGACTCAATTTTATTCCCACATCAGAACAAAAAGCTCGATTTCTTGTTTTATACTTATGTTATATGCAAAAGATATCTGCTGAGAATAAAAAACTCATAAAAGGTCTAAACGTGGAATTAAAAACACTCCAAGAAAAATTAATACAAGCTCACAAACTCGAAGGCGTGGATGCCTACATCGAGGTACAGGTAAAAACAAATCAAGCTCATTTTAAAAAAATTAAGCAAAAAGATGCCGAGGATACCGCGCAGGGAAAATTTTATATAGAAATAGCCATCACGAGCAAACAGCAAGACGTATTTATTCCACTCTCTATTGCATCAGGCAAAAAGGTTGCTGGTTTTATGTACCAGATTGAAGGAACAGCGCCGGGTTCCATTGCAACTGCAGAAGTAAAAGTCCGTGGTGATGGGGTGACGCAAGTGACACTGGGAACACTGCTGTTTGCAAAAATCCCTACCAGCAAAACCGCCTTATTTCAGATTCAAGCGACCACACGAGGAAAATTCAACAAATCGTACAAAATTGTCTTCACGCGCCTCAACTACAAATTACTCCTCACCGATGCGCGCTACCAGCAGTACCTAAAAGAAATACACTCAGAAAGTGTCATATTTGATTAACCCTCACAAAAGTCTTCGTACGATATATTGATTGTGGATAAACAAAAAATAATGCACTTTAATCTGAACAAGACTTCCCTGTTTATTCTGGGTATTACTTCTCTCATATGCTCGAGAGCGCTATTCTTCTTTTTTGACGATCCTGAAGGACCAAACCTCCTCATTGTAACGGGAATGGCAATGGTGCTCTATCTCACATCTCTCATTCCATATATTTTCATGTCACGAAAGTATCGTAGGGGTCAGACCCCTACGATGTGTAAGGGACTGCTCGTTGCAATTTGTATTCAGGTTGGTATCGCGATAAGTCTCACCGTTTTGCTAAAATAGTACCCCTTGATGCACCCTGGTACTGAAGTGTATGATACTGTTTTACTGGTGTAATTTGTATACTCATACTTATGGATATTTTACCGACATTTGATTTTACTGACCCGCTGGTCATCCAATTTACGGTGGATTTGATCATCGCACTTATCATTGGGTTCATGATTGGGGCAGAGAGAGAATCACGTGGCAAGGATGCAGGCATTAGTACTCATACCTTTGTCATTGTCGGTGCGATGCTGTTTACCTTTCTCTCAATGGTGGTTGATCCTGCGTCGAAATCGCGTATTGCTGCCCAAATAGTCACCGGTATTGGATTTTTGGGAGCTGGTATCATTCTCAAGGACGGTGCAAATGTGAGAAACCTCACCACTGCAGCGAGTATTTGGTTTGCAGGGGCTATTGGTATGGCAATCGGTTTTGATTATCATGAGATTGCGATTATTGCTGCTGTTGCTTCGGTCTTGATTCCACGTATTCCCCATATAAAAAATATGAAAATACAAAAAGACACCACAAAGTCAGACAAGCGTGAAGCAGACAAGGACCCGGTCACATTTAGTGACGACTGACTCTCTGAAGGCCGAGGGCGACATTCTCTTCATTGTGTGCCGTCGCACATATGATTCTCAATGAATAGCGAGGTGAAATCCGTAAGGTACCAACCTCTGTTGTGTACTCTATTTTCTGTTTTTATCGAGTTCCCTGTGTTTTCAGAGGTACAATCGAACGACCCTTTCATTTTTCTTGCCCATGTAACGTTTCCTGACAAACGGCGCATTGTATTGTAGTGTAAAGCACATATGGCGGACGCAGATAACGATATACGCATACTCGTAGAGAAATGCGCGACGCGTGATAGGGAGAGTAGCAGAGAGCTCTATGAGCTGTTGGTAGATAAAATATTTGCGTACGTGCGTTCACGCACGAGAACCAAAGACGATGCTACCGACATAACACAAGACGTGTGTATAGATCTTTTCTCGGCATTGCCGAACTTCACCTACCATTCTCGCGCACAGTTTTACGCGTACGTGTTTGTTATCACCAAGCGCAAACTAGCCCAGTACTATGCACACGCACATCGGAGTGGAAGTGAGCTCATGGTTTTTGACGAGGAACACATGGCTCCGAGCACTGACGGTGCTTCGCATGAAGTCACACATGACGTTCTCCGTGCACTCATGACCCTTGAGGAACGTACCCGTGAAATTGCAAAACTTCTCAATATGAATGAGTCAGCGGTACGTGTACGGCACCACCGTGCACTCGCCACACTCGGTACACATTTGCAGAAATAACTAGTGACTATGAAACCAGAAAAAATCAGTACGATTATCGAATCAGCACGCCCTCATCTTTCCACTGATGAGAGTGCTTCACTCTGGCACTCTATTGAAGCTCATTTCCCCACAACACAACCAATCGTCTCACCATACCTATTTATTTTTAAATCTAAAAAAACTATGACCGCAGTTCTTATAGCACTTCTCATTATACTCAGTGGTAGTGGCACGGTGTATGCTTCTGACGCAGCCCGCCCCGGTGACTTTCTGTTCCCGCTCGACCGCTCACTTGAAAACGCACGTCTTCGTCTCGCATTTTCTGACGAATCTCGCACCGCATTCGAAAAGAGTCTGACCGAAGAACGACTCGAAGAGCTCCGCGAAATTATCGATGAAGAAATTGTCATCTCACCGTCAAATATTGATAATTCGACAACAATCGAAGATTCGATTGGGGGTGGTAGTACACTCTTCATTGAAGCACATGTATTTACTGATACCTCTATCGTAAAAATTGAGCTCGGTGATAAGAAATTTTACTTTGATGCAGGAAGTGTAAAGTCTCGTGAGGAGATTATCGCTTCAATTCAGCAGAAATTTCCAGTGCTCACCGTGGTACAAATTGAAGATGCTCTCTCTTTTGAAATTGAGGACCGCGAGAGCAGACCAAAAGACCGTGGAATTGCAACCTTTTCGCCAAAAGGACACGAGCGTGTAGATTCAGCTGTGCATGAAATTCTCAGTTTCCTTAATACAACATCTGATCTTGACGAAAAACACCGCAAAACACTCCTCTCAGTCATTGAGAACGAGACTCGTGATTCTGAATCGGTAACACGCGATGGAGAAAGTGTTCGCATCGGCGATGATGAAAGCCGGTATGAAATTAAAGTGAATGATGACGGCGATAGTCGAATTGAGGTGCGCGGTGATGAGGGTCGTGTACGCATCGAACAGAAAGATGGTGAGGTACGTGTGCAGACAAAAGAACGCGAAGAGGTATCAAAAGAAAACGTTAGCGTACCGAGCGTAAGCGCACTCACAAGCCTTGAAATCGAGGCAGAGATCTTTACCGATACAACAGTCGTGAAGGTGGCGTCTGCGGATAGCACGTTTACCTTTGAAACAAGCGCAGAGAGTCGAAATGGTATTATTTCTGCAATTCAAAAGCAACTTCCAGCACTCACCGCAGAGCAGATACGGTCTGCGCTCACACTTTCAACTGAGGGCCGTGCATATCGAGTAGAAGACGTATCAACACCGTTAAAACAAAAAAATGACGATGATGATTCTTGGGAGGATGAGGATGACTCACATGAAGATGAGGACAAAGATGAAGATGATTCATCAGAGTCAGATGACTAACAGTGCTACACTATGTTCATACAAAAAGACACCAAAAACGTAGTTGCTACTATTTCACTCATCGCTGTCGTACTTGGAAGTGGCGCTGTGTTCTACACCAAACTTGTGCGTGAAGAAGAGGAAGCACTGATACGAAAGGAAGAAACGCGACAGAAAGAGCTTTTTGCTCAATCGTTCCTTGAAATTCAATTATCCCAATTGAGTGCAAGTAGCAGTGCCACAACAACTCCCGTTGTTGAGACAAAACCTATTGAAGAAACTCCTGTCGTCGTAACAAAAAAAGTCCCGGTTCCTGTTGCTCCTGTTCCAACCCCAACACCAAAGCCACTTCCTGATACTTCAGTTCAAGATGCGCAGATCGCAGCACAAAAGGCACAGGAAGCGGCCCTCGCAAAACAACTCGCTGATGCAAAAGCAGCTGCAGAGAAACTCGCTGCTGAAAAAGCTGCAACGACCATAAAACCTTCACGACAATCACAGGCGAGCTAGGCTATTCAATTTTCCTACAACAGTGAGAATAGTCTATAGATGATTGTTACAAATGGATCTGCATCTTGTCCATACACAATTGCTGAACCGAGTCCTCCGGTAATACTTATTGCAATAAGACCAAGTACTGAAAGCAAAATTGAGTACTTCAGAATTGTACGAGAACACTTTTGAAGAAATGCGTATCGAGTCACACACCCAAGCACACTGTTACGGGTACACCACTCAATAACATACCCAAAAGTGAGGAGCGAGAAAATTCCAAGCACAGCTCCCGCATACATACTGTGTGCCTCTATCAAGGGCAATTTTGAGGGGTCGGTCTTCTTCATGATGTCCTCTGCCATATCTCCCGTTGCTGTTGCGAGAAAAGCACAGAGTGTACCGAGAGTGACTAACATCGCTTTTATTTCAAAGTAGGTCACCCTTT
>DALYES010000006.1:5261-20974 GCA_031972435.1 Minisyncoccota bacterium | reverse complement strand
TCTATCATCTATTTCCTATTCTCTATTCTCACATGGTGTACAATATTCCCATGATAATCCAGATATGTATTTTCGTTGCTGCGCTTGTTATTGTCATGCGGGGGGCGACCATTGCGACAAAGTATGCGGGGTTACTCGCGACAAGTTTTCGTCTTTCTCAGTACACAGTCGGCTTCATTGTGGTCGCGGTCATTTCAATTCTCCCCGAGACATTTATTGCACTCAATGCTGGTTTTAAGGGAATTCCCTCTTTTGGATTTGGGATGATTCTCGGTTCCAATGTTGCCGACCTCACACTCATTATTGCACTCATTGTTTTCTTTTCCAGACGCCCACTCCACATTGAGAGTAAAATTTTGAAAAGTCACGCGCTGTACCCCTTTCTCCTACTCCTCCCCATTGTGCTCGGCCTCGATGGATTCCTCTCGCGCTCCGAAGGTGGCGCACTCATCATTGCAGGTATTGTGTTCTACTACCTCACCCTCCGCCATGCTTCACATGGCTCATCAGTACCCTATGAAAAAAAGGCCGACCGTACGAAGGATTCCCTCTACGTACTTTTCGGCATCGCACTCCTCCTCCTCGGCTCACACTTCACTGTGTCGTCGGCATCATACATCGCATATGCTTCGGGTATCAGTCCCGTACTCATCGGCATGCTCGTCGTAGGTCTGGGAACTACTATTCCAGAGTTTTTCTTTTCACTCAAGGCAACGAGGCGCGATCACGATGCACTCGCTATTGGCGACATCCTCGGCACCGTGCTCGCTGATGCAACGATTGTTATTGGTATTTTGGCACTCCTCTCACCGTTTGCCTTCCCTACCACCATCATCTACGTTGCGGGAGTCTTCATGGTGGCTTCTGCATTTATCCTTTTTAGTTTCATGCGCTCAGGGAAAGTGATTACAGGAAAAGAGGCGTTCGCACTCCTCGTCTTTTGGCTCACCTTTGTCCTCGTTGAGTGTATTGTGAATATTGGATGAACATACAAGTCCTTGATTTCAAGCTTAAAATTGCATAGTATGTGGCTTGCACATTCCCGACACATGGTGTGAAGGGTGCTCTTTTGTGAGGAACAGACACATGAAATTAAAGCTTTTGGAACTCATTCAAGGAACAGACGCTGTATCATGGCTCCTGATAATACTTGCGGTTGTCGGCATATTCGCCCTCATTTGGTTAATAAATTACCGTAGCAGAGATCTCAGTGAGGGGGACCCCGATAGATTATTTCCCTACGCTTCCATAGCATTGTTGTTCGGCGCTGGATACCTTGCATGGAAGGTTATCGAGGATATTAAGACGCAAGAGATACCCGGGCTTTACCTGATCACGACTTTGTTTCTGGCCCTCGTGCTCCTTATGATTTGCGTCCACCTTCTGACTCTGTGGCTTGACCGAACATCAAAATACCTACCACAGACTAGTGAGGACCACTCACGACTCAAACAAAAAAGAAGGCGACTTTCTTTTTTATTTGAGTCGTTTTCTTTTGGCTCACCTTCGTCCTCGTCGAGTGTATTGTGAATCTTGGATGAACATACAAGTCCTTGATTTCAAGCTTAAAATTGCATAGTATGTGGCTTGCACATTCCCGACACATGGTGTGAAGGGTGTTCTTTATGAAAGAAAGAAGTTCGATATGGACTCAATGATATTAAAAATACTTGGAATTATCGGCGCTCTCAGTGTCGTGTGGTGGATGCATGTACGAAACAAACAATTCAATGGAAATGAACCAAAAAGATTGCTACCAATTCTTTTCGTGCCCATGATGTTTTTTGCCGGACTACTGGCCAACAAACTCGTAGAGGACATGCAAGCACAGAGAATACCTGAAACATATTCGTTCATGGGTTCCATTTTTACCGCATCCTTTTTTGTGGGAAGTCTCTTTCTCTTTTCAGTCTGGCTGAGGGCATCTCAAAAAAGACTCTAGCCTCACCCGTCACCAATGTTCTCGGCTCAAACCAAAAGAAAATGGCTTTCTTTTGGTTTGAGCCGTTTTCTTTTGCCCGAGGTCTGCCCTCGGACAACTTCGTCCACAAAAACTGCGAGCCTGAAGGCTCGCGGTTTCACACCATTACCCCAAGACGACTAACACCTATCGATAAAAGTCGCGCGCTTTTTGAGGTACTCATCCACGGTAATCACAAACTCTGCATGACTCCAAATGAGTGGTGCGGTCGAGAGGTGCTCTCCGGTATACGGATGAATTTGCTCGGGAAGAATGCCACTCAAAGTTGCACGGTCACATGTCCACTTGAGAATACCAAGTGCCTGCTCAAGTTCTTTCTCACTCTTCGCGCGACGTATGTAGTACCGCGCTACCCAGAGTGTGGTGATACACCACGCATTGGGCGGTGCGCTCTCGCTCGTTTTGTAGTACCTATCTCCCTCGTAGCGCATAAATCCACCAAATGGCCCCGACACCTTCAATCGCTCAATCATATGTGCAAATGCAGTCTCAACACGCTTATCAAACACATCGAGGACACCAAAGAAAACGATACCGAACAAACTACTCATGTCGAGTGTCTTGTCATAAAGTAACTTCCCTTTCTCATGGCGCACCGACTTAATAAAGGTTCCTGAAGATACATCATATAAATATGTCAAAATTGCCTGCTTAATTTTATCTGCGGTGCTTCGGTACCGTTTTGCATTTTCTCGTTTTCCCAGAATCGCTGATATTTCCGCAGCACCACAGAGTCCTGCATACACTGCAGATGCGGTGTATGTCGATGAGCCAAATTTTTCTTCCCAGAGATCATACGAATCGATGGGAAGTCCCGTTTCGTGCTCAATGTAATCATTCATAAAGTCAGCACACCGCTCAATGAATGGATTATACAGCGCTTCAACAAACTCAAGATCTTTTGCGTACGTATAGTGGTCTGCGAGCATACGGAGAACGGTTGCTGTCTCATCCTCCTGAATGGGGAGCTTAGAGATGCCATTCTGCACCCATGGGTGCCACGAGCTTCCTAAGACACCGTCGACACGATACTTGTGCATGAGGTAGCCATCCGGCTCCATGCACTGTGACATGAAGGTAAAAAATCGTTGCGTGACATCAACGTGTCCAGCTCTATCGAGCGCACTCGTCACAATAGCTGCGTCACGGGGCCACACGTACGCATAGGTATCACGTCCCTGATTGAGCATGTCAGAGTCGGATGAAGCAATAATACCTCCCCTATTGTCTGCATGGACACGAATGACCGCGAGCGAACGTTTGTAGAGTGAGACAATACGAGCATCGAGTACTCCAAACGTGCGAGCATCCTTCTCCGTCCACGCTTGCCAGTAACGTTCAATAGATTCAAGGAGTTGTTCGGGCATCTCATCAAGCACAAAGAGGTGGAGAGCATGCGCCTCATGTACTGACCTCCCCGCAGCTATCCAGTAGTGTGCGGTCACCGATTCAAATGCCTTCGCATGAAACGTGAGTCCTATCACCGAATCGACTGACCCGTGCTCTATTGGATTGCGAGAGAGAACACCATCCTCTGCATCCGTGTATGAACCTTTCTTCCCCTCAATATCAAAAAGTCCAACAGTATAATCCGAAAACGCAACGCCACTCAACATTGCATACACCAAAAACGCATTGTGTCCTTTGTAGTGTACAACAGAGCGTACCCGTGGATCATAGAATGCAGTATCACCTCGCCTCGATTCGGTGATACGAAACTCTTGACCAAAAAAGAGTCGTATCTCGCTATCAGAGCCTCGCTCATTGGTGATGACGACTTTTCGTATAAAAACATTTTTTTCGTTGTGGACTCCATCAGTAATGTGTAGTGTTACACCGAGAGTGGCATTTTTTGCATGAATGTCACTTGTTCCTGAATACTCAGTGTACGTAATGTCGATCTGCCACTCCGGGTCAGAGAGCCACGAGAGCGTACCTCCCACCCACACACCAATACGGTGCACGTACGA
The DNA here is from genome assembly GCA_031972435.1 of Minisyncoccota bacterium. Taxonomy (GTDB): domain Bacteria; phylum Patescibacteriota; class Minisyncoccia; order Phycocordibacterales; family UBA918; genus Damh-18. The sequence continues at coordinate 17,023 of DALYES010000006.1, read as the reverse complement.
ACCACTCGCACCACTCACGTGATTGGCATGTCCGACGTACGGAAAGTAAAAGTCACGAACCTGACCACGATGATCAAGACCCACGAGAAGGTTCCCGTTCCCAATGGTAATCGATCGAGACATATACTAGATGCTGTAGATTTTCAATCGAGTGACCACGACTTCACGGGCGGTGTTTGGCTTCTTTGATTTTTTGAATGCGGTTGCAAGCTCAGCATCACCGAGCACATGCTCAATCCACTCTGCAAAATCATTGCGCTCTTTAGAAACATGGTACGCGAATACATCTTCAGACATCGCTGCGAGTGCTTCTTTAAGATCGACAAGATTAGAAAGGACTTTTCCATCGGTCACCCAGAAACACTGTTCGCCGGGTGCGCAAACGAGAGCATTTTTCCCCTTCGAAACAGATGATACCGGTGCTTTTTTCTCGACTTTTTTCGCTACTGCTTTCACTGCTTTTGGACTTACTTTTGTGGTGGTTGTGGTCTTTGTTTTTGTTGGCATAAGAACGTAATGAACTAACAACTAATAATTACTACAATGTATGTGGACGAACCCTCGTACGCATACCGTGTACCTGTGAAAAAACCTTTTTGAATACCGAGCGAAGCCATTCCCACGCACGAGACCAAAAACCCTTTTTCACCAATACCTCCGGTACCACTACCTCCTTTGGCAGTAATGCCTTCGACACCCTTAATTGTAAATCACTTAAGGCATTCATGAAAGCGATATACGCATCATATGGGGATTCGTACGGACTGAAGTATGCGTGCACATCACCATCCTCAGACCACTTCGTACACATGTAGTAGAAGTGGTCTGAAGTTTGCAACTTCCGCCACGTCTCAATGAGTACTGGGTCATTGGTTTTGAGCACATTCGATTCCATTCCGTAGATTGCAGAAATAGCATCCTTCTGAATATCATTCCCCACCCACGCAGTGAGGTCGCGGTCGGTGTCCGCCCACGTGAGGATGTGGGGCACATCAATTTCTCCAACTGAACCATATGATGAGACAGTCTCACTCGCTGTTTTAAAACTGGTTTCGCCGTGTGAGAGAATCTTCTCGGGAAGTGCGCTGAGAAAATTGAAGATACCGGTGTTCTCCCATTGGTGCTCACCAAAGGTTTCAAAGTCCATGAAGAGGTTGATGGTCTCTCCATCACCGTGGTGAGCGTGTACCCACTTCGCGTACGTCTCTGAGGAAAGCGGGAAACTCTCCCACCCCTGATTACCAAAACGAAATGCAATGTCATCGGAGAGTTTGTAGTTTTTGAGAAGCACTTTTATGGTTGAACATCCCTTCGGTGTGTAGAGGTAGTTGGGACTGCGCCACCCGAGAATAGGGTCCCACCCCTCCGCCATGATGCCGATGTACCCGTTGTCCTCACACCACTTTGCGAGACTGTTGGTGTACGAGAGCTCCGTGTTGCGAAAGACACGCGGTGTGTAGTTGAAGAGTTCTTGGATACGCGCTCTGTGCTGTGCCACCTGTGCTTCGAATTCTGGACGCGAATAAAAGAACGCGAGTGAGTGGTGGTAGGTATCGGCGAGCACCTCTACTCTCCCCGTGCGCACGAGTGCCTGAAATGCCGCGAGTACCTCGGGCATGTGTTCTGCAAACTGATCGAGAACCGTTCCCGAGAACGAGAGTGAAAAACGAAATTCAGGATACCTGGCGAGCAAATCACCGAGGAGGCGTGTTGTTGGAATGTATGACTTCTCCGCTACCTTGCGCAAAATCTTTTCGTTGTTGAGATCAGAATTATCACGTGCATTGAAGTACTCACTATCATTTCCAATATCAAAGACCTTGTACTTTTTAATACGATGAGGTTGATGAACATGAAAATAGGGACAGACCGTAAGCATATGTATATTCTACCCTTTTGTGTGTACCCATTCCAGTAACTTGTTGTAGAGCGCGAGAACTTTGTGTGCCGCTCGTCTCCATGTGAGTCGCATAACCTCACGACGTCCTTCTTCTACGAGCTGACGGTGAAGTGCTCCGTACCTGAGTGCAGAAATAATTTTATTGGCCATATCATCAATATCCCAAAAATCCACCTTGAGTGCGTGGGTGAGCACCTCTGCTACTCCTGACTGTTTTGAGATGAGAACCGGTGTCCCCTGTTGCATTGCTTCGAGTGGCACAAGACCGAATGGCTCTGAGATAGAAGGCATAACGAGCAAATCTGCTGCTTGATACATACGATCTCGCTCCTCGTCCCAGAGCGCACCCGCAAAAATGACATTTCGTGAGAGACCGAGAGAGCCCACGAGGTGCATAATTTGATGTTCCATATCCCCCCATCCCGAAATAACAAACATAACATTTGGATCACTATCAACGACCTTACGTGCTGCTCGAATGAAGTGATCGACACCCTTTTGAATCGTGATGCGTCCGTTGTAAAAAACAATTTTTTTCCCCTGTCGTTTGAGCTCACTCAACACTGGAGGGAGTACGGGAGGTGTATGTGGTTTAATGCCATTGTGCACTACCGTGACCTTATCTGGGCTAATGCCATAATTGTTGATGATAATTCCTTTGGTGTAGTTACTAATAGCCACAACAGAGTCTGCGGTATGAAATGCGTGTCGTTCAATAGCGTAGATATCGGGGTCGACTGTATTTCCCCCCGCCTGATCGTATGAGGTTGCGTGTACGTGAAGCACGAGTGGCTTCCCCGATGCGAGTTTTGCTGCAACACCTGCGAGATACGCCGTCCAATCGTGAGCATGAATGAGATCAAACTGCTCGCGCATCGCAATGCTATATGCTGCATCCGCGTAGCGATACACCTCATCAATAATTCTCCGTGAAAACTGAACTCGTTTCCCCTCGGGGGTAAAATATTCTAAAAATGATTGCGCGTGCTGATACGGGACAAGTGGTGATGAAAAAACATGAATCGTACTCGGTGTTTTATTTGCAAAAATGAATTTCTGACCTCCAATAATCGGCTGTTCACGAGGCAATACAAAAACAATATCAAGACCGAGCTCAAGTAATTCTTCAGTTAGGCCATGGCACGCGACTCCGAGGCCACCATTTTTCAAGGGTGGATAATCCCACCCAAATGTCAATACTCTCATGAACGCATAAAATAACTGTTACAAGCCAGCCATACAGTGTGTGACCTGCATACAGTCATGTATATGGTACCACGGTATGAATGTTTTTCTCGTTCACAAGGCGGTGCGGTAAGTGCATAAGTCCCCATTATACTCATTCAAATGTACCGTTTGACTTTTATGTGCGAAGCCATATGATTTGAGTTGGAAAAATGCTCTTTAGAGGAATATCGGTGAAAAAGTCAACGGTTCACACCAATACCAAAAAGCGTCGGATTTTATTATGCCTCAAGAATGTAGGTTTAAAATCTGTAGATGAAATAACCGACATATACAACCGCTTATACCCACCACACATCATGAAGAAACTCTTTGGTATCAAACTTGAATCAGCAGAAACAGGAGAACTATTAAAATCTCTTGTCTCTGAAAAACTTGTTCGATCCGAATTGCTCTCATTCACAAACCATCCACTTCCCCGTCCAAAAAAATTTTTTGTTCTGACACAGTCGGGTACGCAATCTGTATTCCAAAAAGAATAAATCCCGTCCTATCTTTGAAATGAGATAGGCGGTTTTATTGTGGAGGTGTTTCAATGTGTGACTCGTGATGTATCTCGGTGATGTGTGGAATACGGAGTACGAGGAGACCTACGAGTGTCGAGAGAATTGCTGGAATGTAGAACTCAAATCCAATCGCCATACCGATAGCGGCTGCGAACCAAAGGCTTGCCGCAGTGGTGAGGTTACGTACTGAAGTACCCTCTTTCAAAATAAGTCCCGCTCCCAAAAAACCGATACCGGTGACTATCTGTGCTGCAATGCGAGATGTCGATGCAGTGTCAGCGTGCATGGAGAGCACCGTAAAGAGCATTGAACCCATAATCACGAGTGTGTGGGTACTGATACCCGCGTCTTTTCCCCGAGATTCACGTTCAATACCAATAGCGAGCCCCACGAGAAATGAGAGCGCGACCTTAAATGCAAAAATGAGATTCAAATCTGCACTCGCAATAATATTTTCCATACAAAAACTATACGATACCGTATCCTTTTTTCATAGCCCACACACTGCAAAAGTGGGTACCCTGAGTATCAAAGTATTGACAGTTTATGTTTTATATATTATCCTCAAAGTACCTTAAGATTCTCGTGTAGGGCTCTCTAGGTGCGAATACCATTTCGGTTTAATACCTGCACAGCCCTTATATACACTAAACAACAAATGAATACACCACATCGACCCGTGCGTCGGAGTACATCTCCTGTGCATACAGGAGGTCGTCAAACATCCTTTACTCGTTCCTCTTCTTCACGACCACAACGTGAGGGTGGTTATCATGCGCGTACCGCATCTCATACATCTTCCTCGCGACATCGTGACAGTGGCCGTAACGAAGGAGGAGAACGATCAACGGAACAGAGACGAGATACTCGTGACTCCAACCGTCCGCGAGGCAGTTTTAGCAGTCGTGGGAACAGTTCCCGAGGCGGAAGTAGCATGAGCCGACCATTCACCCACAACAGTGGCCCACGAACAAGTCGTGGACGAATACTAAAGACATTTGACGTCTCAAAATTCATCAACAAAAATCCAGTCTCCACTGAAGTGGAGGAAGTGTATGAACCAAAACACAAATTTACAGAGTTTGGTTTAGATAAAAAGCTCGCATATACCGTTACTTCATCAGGTCTCACGACACCAACACCAATTCAAGATGAGATTATCCCCTACATCATGGAAGGAAGAGATGTGATTGGACTTGCAAATACCGGTACCGGAAAGACTGCTGCATTTCTCATTCCGCTCATCGATAAGACGCTCCGCGCGTACGGGCGCCAGACACTCATCCTCACCCCGACGAGAGAGCTCGCCATTCAAATTGAAAACGAACTCCGTAAACTTTCTGCAGGATTTAAACTATACTCGACCACCTGTGTGGGTGGTACCAACATCCGTCCTCAGATTCAAGGATTGAAACGAAAGAACCACTTTGTCATTGGTACTCCAGGACGTGTGATTGACCTCATTGAACGTGGCGCATTTCGTCACAGCGGTGTCACCACCGTCGTACTCGACGAAGCAGACCGTATGCTCGACATGGGATTTATCAATGACATGCGCATGATTCTCTCGGGTATCAGCAAAGACCGCGAGACACTCTTCTTCTCTGCAACCATGTCAGACGATATTAAACGACTCGTCAATGATTTTCTCCGCGACCCCGTCACCGTATCGGTAAAGAAACAAGATATTACGAATAGTGTTCGACAAGATGTCGTCCACTATGGACACAGCAATAAATTTGAGGTACTCACCAACCTCCTCAAAGACCAGAGCCTGAAGCGCGTGCTCATCTTTGGTGCTATGAAGCACAGTGTTGAAAAATTGAGTGAGCAGCTCATTGCTCACGGTGTCAGTGCTGATTCTATCCATGGAAACAAATCACACCAGCAGCGCCAGCGGTCGTTGAAGCGATTCAAGGACAGTCATGCGCGTGTCCTTGTAGCAACCGATGTTGCTGCTCGAGGTATTCACGTTGACAATGTGACCCACGTCATCAACTACGATCTCCCCGCAACCTATGAAGATTATGTGCACCGTATCGGACGCACAGGACGCGGTGCCGAAAAAGGAATGGCGCTCACGTTTGTTCAGGGATAAAGAAGGTACACTACCTACACGAAAAAAAGCCCTTCGGGCTTTTTTTCGTGTAGTATCTGTTATACTTGACTCATGTCACACATTGTTGAAGACATTGAACACGAAATTGAGAACAACCTATCATTTCTCTTTCGTGCGAGTATGTGGTGGCGCATCTTTTATGGATTTTTGCGTGTCATCCTCGGTTTCACTCTCCTCCGCATCACGGGACTTCTACTTTCAGAATTTATTTACTCACTCATGGAGCATGAGGTCACGGGTGAAATGAACGATGTGATTCTCGGTAAGCTCTATGTGCTTTTTGAAATCCATGATTACACCATTACGCACTTTCTCGCGTTCTATTTCATATTCTGGGGTGTCGTCGACATTGTGCTCTCAGTGTGTCTCCTCAAATACATCACGAGAGTATTCCCCATTGCGATGGGGCTCATTGTTCTCTTCATCCTCTACGGTATATTCCGTTTCTCTGTGACACACTCCCTTGTACTCCTTTGCGTTATCTTCATCGATACCTGTATCCTATACCTCATCCACTCTGAGTACATCAAACTGAAGTCGATACAGACAATCAAAGATGCATAGGTACCACCTACTCTTTTGTGCTTTGCGTATCAAAGACGGAGAGCCAATCTACTTCAAATACTTCCACACTTTCTGATCCTCCTCCCCGTCAAACTTGAAGAGTGCCACACCGAGAAGGTTATACTTCTTCGCGAGGTCTATTTTTTCTTTCATCGCTTCCGCATCTGAGTACCACCCGATGTTGAAGACCACCTCCTTTCCTGTCTTATTTGCATACGCGAGTGCTTGCGCAGCAACGATATCCCCCTTTGGTGTACTCTTTGGAATCTTGAGTGATGAGGCCAGCTTCACGTGCGACGATGAATCGGGGAGGTAGGAAAAACTCATTTCACCTGCACTATTGCGGGTTGGGGTGACCTTTTCCTTTTTTGCGATATCAAGAAGGCTCGGCACATTCATAGCTCCGAGTTTCCAGTAGTCTCGGTACCAGTTTGGTGCTACCGTCACCGCATAGTGGTGGCCATATGTGGCAATACCAAGGACAATTTTTTCTTTTGGAATCTCTTTGAGTGTTTGCTGTATCACCTTCTCTACCCATTTTGCATCAGCGAGGGGCATATAGGGCTTGCCTGAACGCTCATCATTAAGCTTGATGTCTGCACGCTGTTGGTCGTACGCCATGATTTCCACTTGGTCGCAGTGCTTCCCAATTTCCTTGTAATCGTTTGCATAATTAATAACTGTTGGCACATCTTTATACAATGATTCTGGCGGAGTGCGTGCTTCCACGGTACACGCGAGCGTCTTATCGCCGAGTTTTGCTTTCAATTCTTTGAGGAACTGTGAGTAGTAATTGATAGTCTCAGATTGCTTCCCCTCGTAGTCAATATCCACGCCGTCAAACTTTCCCTTCTTCACCATTGAGACGATGCTGTCAATGTGGGCAGTACGACTTGAGGTTGCACTCAAGACCGCATGGATAGTCGCTCCATCGCTCCACATGACCGTTGGCACCACTTCGACATGCTTCTTTTTTGCGAGTGCCATAAAACTCTTCCAGTCTTTTTCGGTCATGCCGGCTTGGTCACGGACTTCACCTGCCTTGGTCACCGTGTACGAAAACGGGTACACTATATCGATACTCGTGAGATGTTTTTTTGCATCCTTAATTCCCTCAGCATCACGCCAGTACGGAATCCAGCCAGAGACTTGTAAATCAGCTTCCTTTGCATGAGAGAGGTGCGGTACAACTCCGAGTACCAAAACAAAAAAGATACCGAACGCCCGCAAAAAAAGTGTGTTCATTGTTGATGTAGACATATAGTGTTAGTGACGAATACAAACATAATACCTTACCGACCACACATACAAAAACCTGTGGATAACTATGGACATATATTAGATACTGTTATATAGTACTGCTGTCTCGTGGCTGACACGGGATAGTTTTTTCACCAACTTTCGGAGAAACGAAAATGCCAACGATAAAACCAACGCTTAAGTCAATGGTCGAGAAGTGGTTGAATGAGGGGAGAACTGAACTCTCCTACGCGATCAAGCCCAGGCAATGCAAAGGGAGTGTTTCCATTACGATACGACAGCGCCGTTGCGCGTGCAGTTGTGCGAACTCGTTCACACCCGAACTGACCCCATTCCAACGGCTCGAGATCGAAACGCTGATCGATAAGCTGAAGGAATTCTTCAAGAAAGTGGTCCATGGCGTCAAAGATTTTGGCACCGGCTTGACCTTCATTTTGATACCGAAGGCAAACTGATACCCAAATTTCAATGAACAAAGGCGACCTTCACTGGTCGTCTTTTCTTTTTATCTCATTAAACAAAACATTCTTTTCCTCATGATGGTCAGAAAAACTTCATGGACAACATGCCATTATGTGGTATAGTGTCGTGTTCCAGATCGTCTGGAAATTTGTTCCAAACCAAATCATCAACCAAAAAGAGGAGAAATTTGTGCCGTCGAAACCAAAGCCTTCCGACAAAGCAAAGGGAATGAAGGATGCCCTCCAGAGTTTTATCAAAGATGCCAACAATGGGGGCCGGCCTTGGCTCTCTGGCAGTTGCGTGTCGGCGGATGGACACGTGACCTTCGAATTCAGTTCGGGCAATGCATTCAGTGACGAGCAGAAAGCTCATATCACCCACTTCATTGAAGGTCAGGCCAAAAAGCATTACCTTGTTCAACCAGACTCATCGCGAGAGGATGCCTTGATTTCCATCAAGTACAGGGTTCCATCATTCAGTTGTAGCTGCCCCTGCCACTGACATCGAGGGAGCGCACAAGCTCAGGCTCAACCCCAGCGGTCTCTTCGGAGACCGCTGTTTTCTTTTACACATGACGGACATCGGATGTCCGTCATGTGTAGGGTGTGGGAATTACTATTTTGTTGCACGAAAACGTATACTATACATACACCATGAATACTCAACGATCACTCCCCCGCTACGCCACCATAGAAAAAGCTGTGGGTGAGACACCACTTGTCGCGGTCGAACGCCTGCGGGAATCGCGAGCAATTCCAAGAAATGTTCCCATGGCGTACGCGGGTCGTCTCGACCCCATGGCGTCAGGGAAACTCCTCGTCCTCATTGGCGACGAATGCAAAAAACAAAAAGAGTACCACTCCTTCGACAAGGAGTACCGTGTCGAGATTCTCCTCGGAGCTGAGTCAGATACAGGCGACGTGCTCGGTATGATTGAATCCTGCTCCCTTCCCTCTTTTTCAAAAGAGCACATTGAAAAAACTGTACGAAACCTTGTCGGACATATCTCACTTCCCTATCCGCACTTTTCTTCAAAAACCGTCAAGGGGAAACCGCTCCACGTGTGGACGCTAGAAAATCGCCTCGATGAAATTGAAATCCCCACACAGGAATCGGTCATCTATCGCGCTACACTTCAAGACGTACGGATGGTACCGAAGGAAGACGTGCTCCGTACCGTACGAGCAAAAATCGAAACTATTCCCACGGTCACCGAAGAGAGTAAGGTGCTCGGTGCGGACTTTAGGCGCGACGGCGTCCGCGCATCATGGAACCAGTTTGACGCCGTCGCGCCTGCAACACTCCCCATACTCACTGTCACCTTCATTGTCTCATCAGGCACCTACATGCGCTCGCTTGCGGGCGTCATTGGCACCCGCCTCGGTACCAGTGGGCTCGCCTACTCTATCCACCGTACAAGGATTGGGAGATACCTCCCCCTTGGTCGCACCTGTGGTTTCTGGACAAAGCGATTTTAATGTGGTCATCACAGAGCTATTTATTGACTACTGAGCTTATTTTTGGTACTATCGCCCCACTATGTCACAGGACAAACTTATTAAACTCATATCAGTTGGCGATGCCAAAGGTGTTGGAAAAGGTCATACCTACTACACACGAAAAAACAAGAAGAAGCACGCTGATAAGAAGTTCTCATTCAAGAAATTCAATCCAATCGCCCAGACACACACTGTTTATAAAGAAAAGAAGTAAGAAAAATGCCCCGAGTGCGAAGCACTCGGGGCATTTTTCTTACCAATACTTATACTTATACTTACTTTCCCTCCTCTGCGGGATTGTACTTCCCCTGCTGTGCGAGACCATTCATGCGCGCTCTGAAGAGGAGCACTTTTTGTGCTTGGATAATATTTTCTGGCTTACCCTGCCACGCCATGAGGACGGGCTCCTGAATCGCACGGGAGTACGAAAACGTGATTGGCCACGACTGTGCACCAAAACTTGCAATCGCCTGAAGATTTTCTGTAGCACGCTTTGGCGCCTGTCCTCCTGAGAGAAACACGATACCTCCCACTTCGCGTGGTACCGATAATTTAAACGTTCGGAGTGTTGCTGACGCAATATCCTCTGGACTCGACTGCTCCTTGTGTGTATCACCCGCAAGCACCATGCTCGATTTCAAAATGAGTCCACCTAAATCAACGTGATACTTTTTCAGCACCGAAAAGAGTGTTGTCAGGGTACGTGTGGTCACATCTTCAGCAACTTCAAGTGAGTGATTCCCCGGGAACATCACCTCGGGCTCAACAATAGGCACCATACCCTGTGCTTGCACAATGAGTGCATACTCTGCCATGTGGATTGCATTGAGTTCTATACATTCATCTGTAGGAATATCTTCGCCAATCGTAAATACACCACGCCACTTCGTAAAGCGCGCTCCGATGTCGTAGTACTCCTTGCAACGATTTTCGAGCCCATCGAGCCCCCGCGTAATCATTTCATCGGTACCCCCTGGAAACGGCTTTGTACCCATGTCCACCTTAATCCCAGGAACAATCCCCCTTGCCACGAGAATATCCGCAAACGGTATCCCATGGTCGGTGGTTTCTCGAATCGTGGAATCGTAGAGAATAACTCCAGAGAGGTACTCCTCGATACCAGGTGCAGTGAAGAGCATCTCACGAAAGTCCTGACGGTTCCCCGGCTGATTTGGTAAATCCGCAATCTCGAGTCGTTTCCCCGCAGTCGCATCACTTTCGTCTGCAGCGAGAATACCCTTCCCTGGTTGCATGAGTTGCGTGACCGTTGTGTACAATTCAGTATTATTTCGCATATTAAAAAATTGTATCACGCTCCGTGCAGAAATCTCCCGCAGTGTGTACATAAAAGATACTGTCCATCTTGAGAAATAGAATGAAACCGCGTATAGTCACCTGAATGACACAGGATGAAATGTGGTTACTCAAGGAGAAATACCATGGTGAGAAATCGGCAGAATTTTTCGCTGACTGTGCACGCATCAATCCGTTAGGCAGTGTAGGAGAACCCCTTGCCTACGTTATCGGCTCTATTCCCTTTCTCAACACCACCATTTTTCTCGACTCACACCCCCTCATTCCACGCACCGAAACTGAATTTTGGGTTGAAAAAGCAATCGCAGAAATGGACACGATCGCACCGCTCCGAATTCTCGATCTCTGTGCTGGTTCGGGATGTATTGGTGTTGCCGTGCTCAAAGCAATTCCACACGCATGTGTCGATTTTGTTGAAATTGATACCGCTCACCATCCAACTATTCAGAAAAATATTCTGGAAAATTCTATCGACCATACTCGCGCACGCATTTTTGGTGGTTCCCTTTTTGAACAGGTATCAGGAACGTACGATTTCATACTCACCAATCCACCCTATGTAGACGAGGCTCTCGGGCGCGTCGCGCCTGAGGTACAACGTCACGAACCAGCGCTCGCACTCTATGGTGGAGTTCACGGAATTAAGATCATTTCTGAAATTATGAAGGGAGCGGCACCATTTCTCACTCCAACCGGAATCCTCTACATTGAGCACGAGCCTGAGCAGAGCGCTTCCATTGCGAGTATAGCTTCGGAATATGAATTCACTTCCCGCTCATACTTTGACCAATTTGCTGTTCTGCGTTACACACGTATCACTCGCACCATTTCCTATTCTGTGACACAATAAGATACATGATGATGGTTGATGTAACACAATATATGTACATTGG
>DALYES010000006.1:4385-5158 GCA_031972435.1 Minisyncoccota bacterium | reverse complement strand
TTCTTGCATATCACTGGTATACCTATGGTTCAAGCAAGCACATATCCATAATTGCGCTTTCCACCTACCTTATTGGAGGTGCTGTACTCTTTTTAACATTTTCGCTTGGACTTAATTCACTATGATAGCTGAAAAAATACAACTCGAATCAGATGAGCAGATTTTGCTTCAAGTGCGTAAGCATTGGTTTGTACTTTGTGCCCAAATGATCGGTGTTATTATCGTGGCACTACTTCCATTGTTTTTTCTCATGCTCTTTTCACGAATTGCGATTATCGCTTCACACATCCCACTCAATACTGCATTTCTCGTTACACTCTACACAGGTTGGCTCATACTGCAGTGGATGGCGCTATTCAGCATTTGGACAAACTACTACCTCGATATGTGGATTATCACCAACAAACGCCTCATCGCAATAGATCAACATGGTTTCTTCTCACGCACGATGTCAAGTTTTCGACTAGAACGTATGCAAGACATTTCAGTGAGCGTCAATGGAATTCTTGCAACATTTCTCGACTACGGCACGCTTGAGGTTCAGACTGCGGGTGAAGAGGAGAAGTTCCGGGTGACCGGAATTCCAAGTCCTGCTGATATCAAATCAACAATCATCAGTGCATCAGACGTACTGGCGCCAAGAGTGACCCCAGTCGCACACGCTGAGGTGTAGCACCGGTATCTTGTAATCGGTACCACTTTCGCATACAATCAAACATACCCTATGGCTAACATATTAAACACCGAGCCCTACAAAGGCACTCGTGATTTTT
>DALYES010000006.1:0-4375 GCA_031972435.1 Minisyncoccota bacterium | reverse complement strand
GAAGATATGGCGGTGCAACGTTACATCTTTGAGACGTGGTCAAAATCTGTCGAGTCTTTTGGTTTTGAACGGTACGATGCATCTCTCATTGAACCAGCAGATTTGTACCGCTCAAAAACGAGTGATGAAATTGTGAATGAGCAGACATACACGTTCACCGATCGTGGTGAACGTGAAGTAACGCTCCGTCCTGAGATGACTCCTTCTGTCGCACGCATGGTAGCGGGACGCAGTCGAGAACTAACCTTCCCCGTGCGCTGGTACTCTATTCCCAATCTTTTTCGCTATGAGCGACCTCAGCGTGGACGTCTCCGTGAACACTGGCAACTCAATTGTGATATGTTCGGAGTAGACGATATCTCGGCAGATGTGGAAATGATTGCACTTGCACATGCAACACTCACCGCCTTTGGTGCAACTCCTGATATGTTCCGCATTCACATCAATGACCGGGAGCTCATGAAGCAGTGGTATGCGTACACGTTCCACCTCACGGGAGAAGCTATCAAAGCAGTTACCCGTATTGTAGATAGAAAACATAAGATGAGTGAGACAGAGTTTAAGGTGATGCTCGCTGCTGTAGTCCCTGATACCAAAACACTCATGGAGGGACTCAAAGCAACAGATCCACTCTCTCTCGGTCATGAAACCTCACTCACGAGGATACTCGAAGCACTCCGAGAACTTGGTATTACGAACGTTGTCTTCGATGCGTCGCTCGCGCGTGGCTTTGATTACTACACAGGCACGGTGTTTGAAGTATTTGATACCTCATCCGAAAACAACCGCTCTATTCTCGGTGGTGGTCGCTATGACAACCTCACCAAACTCTTTGGTGGTGACACGATTTCAGGAATTGGTTTTGGATTGGGTGATGTAGTCATGCGCGATTTTCTCGAAACACACAAACTTCTCCCGAAAGACATCCACGTCACTGCTCCCACACTTGCTATTCTTCCCACAGGCACATCACTCAATATCGCGGGAGAAAAACTTGCACAGGCGTTTCGTACATCGGGCATTCGCACGGCTGTCGATATCGGTGACAAGAAACTTGCAAAAAAGATTTCTGGTGCGAGTGATAGTGGTACACGTTTTATTATCGTGCTCGGTGAAGATGAACTCGCATCAAAAACGTACACGCTCAAAGAACTTGCCACAAAGGTGGAGTATTCTGGCACAGAAACTGAACTCATTAAACACCTCTCATAATGCGGTACGTTGTCTTTGACTTAGAAACACAGAATACCTTTGCTGATGCGGGCAGTAACGATCCAAAAGACCTTTCCATATCAGTGGGATGCGCATACGATTCTCTCACCGACACGTATACCACCGTGTCAATTGATGAACTCCATAAGCTCTGGCCCGTTATTGAACAAGCAGATGTACTCGTAGGGTACAACAGCAACCACTTTGACATACCACTCCTCAACAAGTACTACCCCGGCGACCTCACAAAATTTAAGAGTATCGACATCCTCGCATCTATTCGCGACTCGCTCGGCAAACGTCTCCGTCTCGACTCAGTTGCTCAGGCAACCATCGGCGCAAAGAAATCAGGTAACGGACTCATGGCCATCAAGTGGTGGCGTGAGGGGGATATCGCGTCAATTAAAAAATACTGCAAACAAGATGTGAAAGTCACAAAAGAGGTTTTTGAGTACGCGCTCGCCAATCAAAAAGTGTTCTACAAAGATGGTATCAAGAAACGTGAGATACTTCTCGACACCTCAAACTGGTGCGCTGACGCAGACAGTTCCACCACCCTCTCCATGCCGTTTTAGTGGCATGTGGACAGCCATTGATTTAATATCTGTCAAGTGCTACAATTTTTTTACAAAAACCTGTGTGTCGAACTGTCACCGGATGGTGGCGTGGCTGGGACAACCAGTCTAGACCACGTGGTTGGAAATATCCCTTCGGGGGTATTTTTTGTTATTGAAATTTCCACTCATTTTGGATGTGTTTTTCAATGATTGCTTTAAATTCAACTTCAGATTTTTCATGAGAACGACGAATCGCACCTGCTATCATATCCACTGACTGAATAAGCACATCGTTTTTTGAATCAACCATCTTAAATTTTGCATTACATTTCGGCCGCTTGCATTAAGTTCTTTGCGGAGATACGCAAGGAATTGCTTTTTAAAAGTCCTATCACCACTACCATCAAGCCGTATCTTTGCGTCATAGATAGTGCTGTTGGAGTGTTTTAGCACTTCTTTAATAAAATATGCATAGAAACTCTCTTTCTTCGTCTTTAATTCTGAACTGTAGATTTGCTTCTTATTAACCACGAGACAGCGAATTCTAAAATCAAAATTATTTACCGTTGAAAGAAATTCAGTTCTAATTTTATTACTTGATTTATTGAATTTAAACTCCTCGCTGTCGTTCATTTTGAGTTTCCGCCTCAGTTCTTTAATTGAGACTGCCATCTTTTCTGCCTCAAGAGTATCGTCAAAAATTAGTAGAGCGATAATAAAAAAATGAGACGAGCCCGCGTCCATCTTAAACCAGGGTCACCTGAATCATCAATGAAAATTAGCATTAACAAATTATACACCTCATCAGTCTCACATAATCTCCTTCAAAAACCACACATTTCTATTCAGGCAGTCTCCCGAGAAATTGCGCAATGCTATTTTGAGATGGTTCACCTGTATCGGTGATGAGATACTCCTTTTTAAAAATTTCGCGCTTAATTTCTTGAGCACACTCCTGCTGGAGAGTACTCACAAAATCAGCTGGAATGATGTCTTTGGGAGTACGTACCACAATCCTCATGTATATCTTAAAACTCTCAATATCTTCGACCTCTACTTTCATTTTCTTGGCTATTCGTTTCAGCGCGCGAGCAAAGAGCCCCATCTCTTTTTGCGACACATTGAATACAGAATCGTTATACGCGAGGACAAGAAAATATTGAATTGAATTATTCATTCTATTAATAGAATCTTCGGGACCCATCTCTCCTCCCCAGTCATCATCACTTACTGTCTCAATTTGATTTTGATCGGGGTTCCATACAAATCGTTTGTTTTCGCCTACTGAGGTAGAGACCCCATGTGTATCATCTCTTTGTAAATTAAAATAATCAATCACAAACATGTGCATCCGTATCACTATCTCAACCGTCTGAAGATACTGTTGCTCAATAAACGAATGTGCGTCTTTTTTAGTCATAGGTACCTGTCCCGCTTGGACGACATACCCAAACTCCTCACCTCGATACTCTGCGTGTTTCAAAAGCTCCTTTACACCGACATCGTTTTTAAAGTGCTCTTTATGTGAAGCAACAAATTCGAATGTAAACGGATTTATCTCAGCATCAACGACAAAGAACACCCTACTAATGCTTCCACCTAGAATTCTCGTTTCTTCGCGAACATTCACTTGTGAATATGGAACGTCTTCCCCCCACATGCGCTGTATATCTTTTTTTGTGAGTTTTGTTTTCTTTACCATGTAGACAGAATACCAATCTTCCTCAATATTTCAATGATCTGCGGGTGGCAATATTTTCAACCGAAACTTCTCCGAAAAACCTATATGTCATACTCGAGGTCTGTCCTCAGGCAGAGACTTTGGAAATTTATCCAAGAACAGTATATGTTCGACATCGTACGTCGCACAAAAAGAAACAATAATGACGGACATCAATGTCTGTCATTTTTTATTTTTCTTCATGCTCGTCTTTTGGCTTTGGTAACCCCCACTGCCATCGGGGTTTTTCTCCCTTCTTGTAGCAGAGCGCTATGAGTACACCCACATAGAGTGCCGTGCGTAGTAAAAATGCAATAGGCGGAACATCTGGTGCGGGAAGCGGAGGTGCAATAAAAAAATAATCAAGCGCAAGTACTCCTAGAAACACGAGGATTGCCAACCACCCCTGCCACGTCGCGGGTGTCCACCCCCAGCCATACAGCTTACGCTTAAACCAAAGGTGCTCGGGGTTATCTTTGAGGTATGCGATGTATGTTTCAAAAATGTTCATGGTGATGTGATTATATCATCTCCAATTAACAACCCCACAACAGAGAGTCATTCCTGTTTTTAAACCCAGACCTACCCCCACCTTTTAAAAACAGGAGTGACTCTCTCTCGTTCAATATGTACGTACGTCTAGAAATGGCTACATTTTCAATATTAAGATTGCAAGATTGAGCAGAGTTCAAGGCGAAACGAAAATTACGACTGAGCACTAAAACATGCAAAAGGAGTACAGATACGAGGCGTCGAGTCAAAAAATTGTGAGTCGTACTCACACTATAGCACTATGAGAGAGTGACACGTCTGAAAATTTATTAGGGATAAAATTTTCAGACGGACTCGACAATCATAGTCGCTTGCGCTCTTTGATTGTCGGTCA
>DALYES010000005.1:15618-21256 GCA_031972435.1 Minisyncoccota bacterium | reverse complement strand
CAATAGTATACAGCGAATGAAAAAATGTGCGCACGAGCCTGATATACTGTTATCTATAGTATGGATGTGTGGTTTCACAAAGTGTTTTGGTACATGCTCTTTTTGGCGTATGGCATTTTTGCTTTTGCTGTATATGGTGTGGCTAGTGTACCCGTCTACGCAGAGGAGTCATATGTGCAAGACACACAGACTGAGGTACCAACAGAGATCAACACAGTGGAGGACACGGTACCGCTGAGTGAGGATGTGAATTTTGATGCACCAATCAGTATCACAGGAGAGGATGTGTCGTCACCAGATGTTGTGGAAATAATTCCACCTGAGCCTGTCCCGGATACCGATATTTCGCTCCCCGTTACTCCGCCGATTGAAGAATCTGTGGTATCAGATACATCTACAGAAGGTGATACACCTGAAGAGGTTCCGAGCTCCACAAGCACTGAAACTCCTCTTGAAGACCGTGCATCAACCACTGAAAAAATAACCGAGGTACAGATACCCGTTCCGCTTCCCGCAGATGAATCGCACATTCTTACTGCAGATACCTATGGTCCTTTTGCACTCATAGAGCAACCCGTTTTTGTACTGCATGCCGAGCAACCATTTCTTAAAATACGTGAGGACATAGATGGTGATACCAATGAAGGTAGTGTGATTGAAGACATGCTTACGACAGTCGACAATGTTGTCGACGCAGTAGTGGAAATGGTAGGAGAAGTAATTGAGATAGTGGTCGATGCGACAACTGCCGCCGCTACTTTTGTGGTGGATACAGTTACTCAAAGCGAAGAACCCGCCGAAGTACGCGAGGTGCCCGAAGTACGTGAGGAAAATGGGGAAGTGCCATCCATACGTGCTGGTGAAAGCACAGAGGTCACTACAACATCCACAGAAGAAATCGCCGTTGCCACAGACACTGAAACAGAGTCGCTAGATACGTTTCCAGTAGAAGTGGCTGTACCCGATGCACCATACACGGTGCGCGTACTCGTGGACGGCCAACTGTGCACACACACGAGTAATTTACAGAGTGAGACCACGCTCGAAGTGACGGTTGCGCCTCCATGCATGACACCAGGTACGCATCAGGCACATATTGAGGTGGAGGCTTCCGACACCATATATGTGTGGGAGGGGGAGTTTGTGTGGGGTGGTGAGGTGATAGCTACACAGACACTCGATACAACTCGTGCTCTCGCACTCATCGTCTCACCCCTGAGTGGGGCAGGACTCTGGCTTCGTGAGATCGTCAATGGTGACACGCTCTACACATTCCTCGAAGTGCGAACAGGTGCGCTAGCGCTTCCGCCTATAGGTATGGAAGGAGAAACAATTCTGTGGGTCGCCGATGCGCAAAATGCGCTCATTGGTTTTGACCTGCTTTCACGCACCACCTTTTCACAATCGCTTGAGAATCGTCGCGTCGATACCGAGATACCGCTCCATGAAGCCTGGTATACGGTGCATACCGATGCGCAGACGGTTGACCTCGTGCCCGTGCCACCAGAAAAAATACTATGATGAAGTACTCACATCCACATCTGCATGCAGTGCTTCGCAACGCGCTTTTTGTGTGTGTTTCAGCGGTCAGTGTTCTTGCGTTTTTTGAGGTGGCGCACCTCCTTGATGGTGCACTCTACGCTAAAAAAGTGGTAAGTGAAATGGCGCCCGAGAAGGCACTTGCGGTGTATCAATTCTCCCCCACCTCCGGCACCATCGTCATCGGCACCGCCACCACCACCATCGGCCCCACACACACCGACTCCTGGAAAGCCACCTTGGGTAATGAATCCGGTACCAACGGTGCCGGCAACTACTGGACCATCGCTCGTACCGCAGCCGGTCTCGACGTGCAACTCCAATTTGATGGTGTGGAACTCCAAGGTGCCAACAAACTCCTCATCACCATGGAGGATACCAACCAAAACACCGCCTCCGCGTACGTCCACCAGATATGTGACTGGGTATCGAGTACGGGAGTCGACAATACCACCGACGCACAGTGCACCAGTGGTGGTTGGCGTACGCTCCAACCCCGCAAGACCGCATACACCACGAGCAACACCGACACCAACCGCGTGTATGAAATATACGACGGATACTTCAGTACTCGCACGGTTGCTCCGGGTACCGCTATAGCCACCCCGCTCACCAACTTCGTCGACACCACGAATAAGCGCGTTCTCATCCGCGCCTCTTCCACCGTCTCCGGTACACAGGAGATACGCATCGACTACGCACGCGTGGAAGTGGCCATCGACTCTTTCTATGAGCCGTCCGGCTTTGCCACCACCTCTGCAAGTACCACGAGTACCTATCTCTCCGACCTCGTCGGTGCAGTCTCCACCAACCTCACCGGCTCTGACGGAAACAAACTCACCATTCCTATGGTCGGTGCATCACAGGCTGCAGACTTCAACTTCACCTTTGAGAATGTGAAGACCCTCACGGGCATGAACACTATCCACGTCGTACCTGAAATCTGTGTCTCGAACGTCGCACTCCAATTCAACATCTACCTCTATAACTACACCGACGACTCATGGACGAGAGGTGGTGCCACGACAACTTCGGTCGCCTGTGCCACCGACACCGAATATGGCTTCTCCTTCAATGACACTTTCGTTCCCGGGTTTGTCATGAGTGACCATATTGAGAACGGGGAAGTGAAAGTACGTTTCCTCACGAGCTCTACCTCCGTCGCATACAACATGCAGATTGACCGCATCTACCTCATGGTGGGTGCGGTGAATGACGATACATCGCAGTGCGAGATCAGCTGGGGAAGTGGCACCGCCACCAACTGCGATCGCACACGCTCTATGGGGGAGGGTATTGCCGCGACCCCCACTACCACCACCTGGCAGGCAACCGTGGTACAGGAGTACCCCGCCGATTTCCACTCGCAAGACAATGACGATGATGCGGTGAACGGTGAATACGCACAGTCGATGAATCTCTCATTCCCCATGCGGGTAGCCTCCAACACTGCTATTACCGGGACACACTATGCCGTGAAGTTCCGCTCGGGTACCACGACGATTACCAATGATGTCCAACTCAATAAGTATGGTGGCTTATCGGGCTTGGGTGGTGAAGCCGCAGGGTCGGGATGGATAAACACTCCCGGCACTGACACGAACGCCTCCCTCACCACCTACAGCTACTTCGACACGTGGCGTCTTGCCGAACTTGAAGCATCCCCTGAAGATACTGTCGACACCGTGAACGACCGCATGAACCTGCGTCTCCGTACCTCGGCGTCTACCAACATTGCTGGTGGTACCACAGGTGACTGGGACTTTGCGATGGTGGGGGTGCGGTGGGTGGAGAAAGATCCCTCGCAGTACATTGCCTTTAGGTTATCTGATAATTCGGTTGGTCTCGGTAGACTTTCTCCTGGTGAGACACGCTATGCAACAGGGGACCTCCTCGGTACTACGACCGACAGTGAAGCCCACACTATTTCGGTGAGTACCAATGCAGTTGCGGGATACGTGGTGACACTCGATGGTGCAACGCTTACCTGTGCCGGATGTGGTGGCGCAACACTTACCCCCATAGGAAGTACCGCAACCACCGCACTTCCGGGGACAGAGCAGTTTGGTGTGCGCTACACCCTCCTCTCGGGTACCGGTACGACTACGGCACCGTACGACACATCACTCTACGCATTTGATACTGCGAGTTTCCCCGACGCGGTTATGAGTGGTCTCGGAGACAGTTACACCTCGGTTTTTGGCGCACACTACCTAGGAAACGTGACCAACGAAACTGAACCTGGCACCTATATGGGGACAGTGACGTACACCGTGACAAGTACGTACTAGATTGTTTTAAAGTTTTACACAGGCGCGGTCAATTTTTATGCAAAAATTGACCGCGCGCAAGGTACAATACATCTATATTAGTGAGGGAATTTATTTGTAATAATTATTTTTTGTATGCGTAGTATCGGAATAGAAGTGGGAGGAAAAATGACCGTAGCAGTGCTCATGACTGCAGTAGTGCTACTCACCTGTATCGGTGTGCGCGTTTCGTATGCGGCATCAATCACCTCTGCGTCAGACACGATGTCTTCACAAAAGGTGAACGTCTCGTCTTCGCACGTACTTCGCTTTGTGACCCCCACTGGCGCGGCAGACCCCTCCGATACCATCATCATCACATTCCCCTCCGATTTTGATTTCACTGCGAAAAGCATCTCCTCACTCTCCTTCACCCATGGGCCTTCCACAGGTTTGGAAACTGTAGAAACACTGGTAGCAGGCGCAACTGCAGGTGATTGGAAGGCAGTCTTTTCGGGTACTGAAAACCGCATCCTCACTCTTACGGCACCTACAGACGGGGCAGTCGCTCCTGGTGACAAAATCATCATCACCTACGATGCAACAAACTCAGTAAACCCAAGTTCTCCAACTACATACGGTATTGGGATTACGGGTGCGTTTGGCGACTCGGGTACCATAACGGTGAGTATTGTAAGCGACGACCAAGTGGCTATCGACGCTACCGTGGCACAATCGATTACGTTTTCTATTTCAGACAATAGTGTGAGTTTTGGAACACTTACCTCTGGTGCAGCACGTTACGCTTCGGGTACTGCTTCTGGTGATACCTCAGAAGTTGAAGCACACAATGTCATCGTAGGTACGAATGCGGCAAACGGCTACACCATGACCGCATCAGGAACAACACTCACCTCTGGTGGCAACACCATCAATCCCATCGGTTCATCAAACACGGCTTCGGCAATAGGAACTGAGCAGTTTGGACTTCGCATGAACGCATCTGGCGGTAGCGGTGCGGTATCAGTACCGTATGCAGCGGCGGGCTTTGCGTTCGACTCCGCCTCATTCCCCGATGTGGTGGCAAGCTCTGGTACCGCATCAGCAAACACCACATATTCCGCTCGTTACATTGCAAACATTACCTCAAATACCGAAGCTGGAAGCTACACCTCAACGATTACCTATTCGGCAACGGCCAACTATTAACGATTTTGTACAGGGGTGACGAGTTTAACAGACTGGCGTACAATAAGGCCCATTCATGAAAATACATCAGATATTCATACTTGCACTCTTCACGCTTTCTCTGTGTGCGGTACCAAAGGCTTCCGTATTCGCGCTCACGCTTTCTCCGGTACGTATCGAAATCGCTGGCGATCCAGGCCAGACGCTCCATGGTGAAATTGAAATCTACAACGAGCAATCTGAGCAAAAGACGTTCTATACAACATTTGAAAATTTTGAACCAAGCGGTGAGGACGGGGCACCTAAGTTTGTGGGCGGTGGAACCGAACTCGCTACATGGATACAGACTGAAGGAACACTGGTTCTCGCACCAAGTGAGAAGCGTACCGTCGCGTACACCATCACTATACCTGAGGGTACTGAACCGGGAGGGTACTTCGGCGCAGTCTTTTTTGGAGGTCAAAACCCCGACACACTCGAAAACTGGGAAGTGTCGGTGGGAGGGAAGCTCGGTACTCTCGTGCTCCTCACCGTACGCGGTGACATAGAGGAAGGTGCGGGCATTCTCGATTTTGGAGCAAATATCGGTCGTGTGGGCGTGTATCTTCCGATATCGTTCAGCTACCGCATGAGTAACGACGGTGCCGATCGAATTGTTCCGC
>DALYES010000005.1:0-15608 GCA_031972435.1 Minisyncoccota bacterium | reverse complement strand
CCGCCGTATCTATTCCGGCAAACGAACTTGAGGGGAGTATTTTGCCAGGGAGCGCACGTCGCTTCACGAGTGTATGGGCAGGCACAAATGGACCCGGAACAGGATTTTTTGATGTAGTACGCTATGAATGGGAGAATCTGCATATAGGCTGGTATACCGCGCATGCGCGCGTCGCATGGGGTACACAGGACGGTGTCTCGACCGCGCGGTATGATTTTTTCCTTATTCCGTGGCATTTGCTTGTCGTATGTGTGTTCCTCGGTGTTGTACTCGCATATAGTCTAAAAAGATACAACACATGGATAATCAGACGTTCGAAATTAAATTCGAAATAGGAATTATTCTCACTATACTCGTTGCAGGAATCTTCTTTTTCTCTGTCCCAACGCTTTTTGCGGCGGATGTGTTGCTCGAAGGTCGTGTCCCTGGGTGTGGTGATGGGGTGGTTGAGAGTGGAGAATCATGCGACGGCAGTTCACTCAATGCGCAGTCGTGTACGACACTCGGTTTTAGTGGTGGGGCACTCGCCTGTGCGCCCACATGTATTTTTGATACGAGTGCCTGCACCATATCGAGTGGAGGGGGAGGTGGGGGTGGTGGTGCAAGCACAAAGTCTGCAAAGTCACTTGTCGCATTTGATGGGAGGACTATGCCATTTGGAAACATCACCCTGCTCATAGATGGTGCAGTTGTTGCATCAACAACTGCAGATCAGCTTGGACAGTTCTCTTTTTCAGCACGAAATCTTCCAAAAGGAACATACCAGTTTGATGTATATGGCACTGATTCGACAGGAATTCAAACTTCGACATACTCCCTTCGTTCTACCGTAGCACAAAAGTCAGTCCTCAAAATTGACGGTATTTTCTTAGGGCCAAGTTTCACCTCTGATATGCTCGAAGTTGCATTTGGAAAAAACATTACTTTTTCTGGTTTTGCTGTCCCTGATTCTCGTACGCTCATAACACTTCGTGATCAGTATGGCCACACGACCTTTTTTATGGCAAGTACAACAGCACAGGGAACATACTCATACACAGTCCAGACTGGAGCGCTACAAAGAGGGTACTATTCTGGATCAGCACAATCATTCAAATTTAGTGCCAGTAGTTCACCGAGTCGAACAATATGGGTACGCATTGGAGATATCAACACTCCCCGTACAGATGTTTCTGCAACGTGCCCCGCACGCGGTGATCTCAACAGTGACTGTAAGGTAAATCTCACAGATTTTTCTATACTGATGTTCTGGTTTCGACAGGAACTTCGCGGTGATTTTGTGCAACGAGAGAAGACACTTCTCTCGGGTGACGGCAAGGCCGATCTCGTGGACTTCAGTATCATCTTCTTCAACTGGACAGGGTGACCGCAAATTAAGGAACGTAGTGACTATAATTTGCGAGTCCGTCCGAAAATTCTATTCACAATGAATTTTCGGACGCAACAAGAAATAACAAAATCTTAGGAGAAAAATTCTATTCACAATGAATTTTCGGATGCAACAAGAAATAACAAGCGAAGCCCCTATATTTTCTGAGTGGCCGAAAATTAATGAACGTAGTGAATATATTTTTCGAGCCTGTCTTATTTTTCTATTCACAATGAAAAATAAGACCAAGTCGTTTTTCTTTCCCCCGAAAGAAAAACGACGCAACAAGATATACCAAAGCCCTTAAAAGCGCGGGGCGCTTTTCTAGGACCTTACGTGACACGTTCAGAACGAAGTGAATGAACGTGTCCGTAAGGTGTACGGCGACGGTACGTCGGACCGCAACAGCAACCAACACTATCCTAAGATTTTGCTCCTTCTTCGATAGATGAAGCGAACTATATAGCATGATACAATAAACACATGATAGTCATAGATATCGAAGCTTCAGGGACTGAGTACGCAAAACACTCGATTGTTTCGATTGGTGCCCTTGATTTTGAACATCCCGAAAATCGTTTTTATGAAGAGTGTCGTATATGGGACAACGCACACATTATGAAAGAAGCTTTACACGTAACAGGCTTCACTGAAGCTGAGGTGACCAATGCATCAAAAATGAGTGAAGGTGAAGCAACTCGTACATTTCTCGAGTGGTCGGAGCACATGAATGATCGAACCCTCGCAGGACAGAACGTTTCTTTTGACAGAGATTTTTTGAAGGCTGCATGTGAGCGTGAAGGACTCTCATGGAACCTTGCGCACCGTACAATTGACACACACACTCTCTGTTACATGCACATGGTGAATCATGGATTAGTACCACCGATTGACCCACAGCACAGGCACTCGGCACTCAATTTGGATGCGGTGTTGAATTATTGCGGTATTCCAGATGAGCCTGAACCACATAATGCTCTCACCGGTGCGCTGTGTCACGGAGAGGTGATATCAAGACTTCTGTATAGCAAAAAACTTCTCCCCGAATTTGAACAGTATGCAATTCCATGGCTTTAAGTACATGCTACAATAGCACCATTATGCGATTGAAAAAAAATAGTACCATTCCAAATAAATTCCTCTTAAAAATGGATGAGCGTGGAATGCATAGTCGAGTTATCACTGATCTTTTTGAAACAGATAGTGCAGTACAATCATGGAGGATATTCAGAATTATGTCTGAATTCGTGAATGGTTTTGAAATTCTCAGAAAATACAGCACTGCAGCAACTTTTTTTGGGAGCGCTCGGCTCTCTCCAAAAGATCCTTCATATAAGGACGCAGAGTTACTCGCATCAAAACTTGCTAAAAAGGGTTTTTCAATCATTACCGGAGGTGGCCCAGGGATTATGGAAGCAGCAAACGTTGGCTCATTTAAAGTGGGAGGTAAATCAATTGGGCTTAATATTCAGCTTCCCATGGAACAAAAACTCAACCCATATGTCACTGAGTCAGAGAGCTTTCACTTCTTCTTTTCACGAAAAGTGATGCTCTCATTCGCATCTGAAGTATATATATATTTTCCTGGTGGGTTTGGAACACTCGATGAATTACTCGAAATAATAACACTCATTCAAACAAAGAAAATCTCAAAAGTCCCCGTCGTTTTATACGGAAAGAAGTTTTGGACACCGCTGCTTGAGGTTTTTGAGAAAACTCTCTTAAAAGACTTTAAAACCATAAGCAAGGAAGATCTTGATTTGTTTTACCTCGTTGATACTGTAGAAGATGCATTCGATTACATTATTGCCCACGTTGATCCAAAAGCCCCACGACAGATTTAGTAATTTATTATCTCTATGCAGTCAACATTCCACAATAGTATATTTCCAAAAGATTTAATAAAGGAAGTTACAAAAAAAGCAAAGTTATACACGAGAAAGATTGAAAAAGTTCAAAAAAGTAAAATTTTTGAACGTTCAGAATCGTCACTTTGTATTGCAGGTAATGGTGAATATCAGCGTGATATTAAAAAGAGACTCTCACATTTTACTCGAACAAAGCATGTAATTCTCGTTGCAATCGGAGGTTCGATGCAGGGAGCACAAGCGGTATATGATGCGTGTAGTCATACCG
Source organism: Minisyncoccota bacterium (assembly GCA_031972435.1). Lineage (GTDB taxonomy): Bacteria > Patescibacteriota > Minisyncoccia > Phycocordibacterales > UBA918 > Damh-18. Next base: position 12,103 of record DALYES010000005.1, on the reverse strand, counting down.
ATGTCCCTCGATTTAGTATTGTTGATAGTATTGAAGAAAAGTACGCTGAAGACATGGAGCGCATTATCAAGGCCACTGATGATGCTCGGGATATTGTCCTTGTTGTTGCAAGTAAATCCGGTTCAACGACAGAAACAATGTTCAATGCACTATACATCATTAACCTCTGGGAAAAGAAATTTGGTGACGCGTTTTTAAAACAAGTAGTTTTTGTCGGTAATGAAGGCACTTCATTTTTAGAGATAGGTGCAAAGAAAGGAATTCTCTGTTTTTCACTCCCCCATGCAATCGGTGGACGTTTTTCTATTTTTACCGCAGTTGGTATTGTGCCACTTACGTTACTCGGTATTAATATTCCACTGCTCCTTAAGGGTGCTATGGCAGCTACGACAAAGACATCACTTGTCGACATTGAGAATACTGCAGTTACGCTTGCGCTCCACGCATATTCAGGTACGCATACGGTAAACTTCTTTTCATTTAATAGGCGTCTACGGTCATGTGGACTCTGGTATCGTCAACTCATTGCCGAAAGTATTGGAAAAAATGCAACAAAAGGACAGACTCCATTTACACACCAGCTCCTTCCAATTGTTTCTACGAGTGCTGATCTACACTCAAGTGCTGAACTGTACCTCGGTGGCTATACAGGAATTTATACACACTTTATATACTATGCAGAACAAGCGACCATAAAGATGCCTCAAGCACACTGGATGCTTGAACATATGCCAATCCTAAAAGGAAAGAAATCAAATGAAGTTAAAGATATTATTACTGAGGGTGTACTCCATGCATATAATGATCAAATGCTTCCGTATCGTTATACCAAAATGGAAAAGTGTACAGAGTATGAGATCGGTTTTTTACTTGCGTCACTTATGGCTGAAGTCATGTACCTCGGCTACCTTTTCAATATCGATGCCTTTGACCAGCCAAGTGTTGAATTTTATAAAAAGTACGTGAGAGCAGAGCTTAACTAAGGTATGTATATTCTTTTTGATATTGGTGGTACAAAAACACGCGTTGCTTCGACCGTTGATTTTCAGACAATACTCCATGTTGAAAAGTTTGATACTCCACTTCGCTATCAGGATGGAGTGAACGCTATTTTTGATGCAGTACAGCGAGTGCGAGATGGTGAAATCGTCATCGCGCTTGCGGGTGGAATTCGAGGACCACTCAACCATGAGAAGACAGGAATTGTGAGTGAAAAAGTACTCACCGACTGGGTAGGGCGTTCAATTACAGGAGACCTCAGCTCAAAATTTGGCGCGCCTGCTTTTTTGGAGAATGACACCGCGATTGTGGGATTGGGTGAGGTCGTCTATGGTGCAGGGAAGGGGTATGACATTGTTGCGTATCACACGGTAAGTACCGGTGTTGGTGGGGCTCGATATGTACATGGAAAACTCGACTCGGTGAGTGTTGGATTTGAACCAGGACATCAGATTTTGGACATCGACAGGACGATACTGGGAGCACATATTGCCCCAACACTTGAGAATATGGTCTCTGGGAATGCGCTCGAGAAGAGGAGGGGAGTGAAGCCCTATGAGATTTCTCAGGATGACCACGTGTGGGATGAGCTCGCAAAAAATCTTGCGTATGGTCTCAAAAATACCATCGTGTACTGGTCACCTGACGTCATTGTGCTCGGTGGTTCGATGATCGTCGGTAACCCGCGTATACTCCTCTCTGATATTATCCGACATACCGAAGAGACGCTCGAAGGCCTTGTTCCATGCCCGTTAATTGTGGACGCGGTGCTCAAAGACGAGGGTGGACTGTATGGAGCAATGGCAATACTCAAGGAAAAATATAACAACAGAATTTAATATTTGTCAATATCTATTATCATATCCATGGCTTATACTATAACTAGTAAATTATTTGACAATTATATTATTATATTGTCTAATCCATAAACGGTCATTTGAATGGTATACTTTTATTGAACGGCTTAGGCCGTTTTTGTATGAAGAAGTCATATAGGGTAGATTGTCGCAGAGTCAAAGATAGGTAATGCTCTATTCCTTATCCACCTCTCTCGCCTGATACTTTGTATGAGAAATCATGCAAACAGCGCTCGCTCGGTCATGTATAAAAGTGAACGTATTCATTTTTATCCACGACCCTCGCTCGCTCATTTGTTCGATAAGACCCTCGCTTATATTATCTAGTTTACTTACAGCACTATTTGCTGTATCGAACGTAGTAGTGGCAGTGCCGGTAACGGAGGCTGCATATGGGCACATTGCAACAAACCAAGAACAGGTCGCTGAAGAACGGCTGATAGGGACAAATACTGAAACAGCAGTGCGTTCCTACTTTAGCGATATCCCCGTCATGATTCAAATTGCGAAATGTGAATCCACATTTCAGCATACGCTCACTGATGGTACAGTCTTACGAGGGAGGGTAGATCCAGCTGATACTGGGGTAATGCAGATTAATATGCGTTACCATGCAGAGAAAGCTCGTGAACTTGGCCTCAATCTTGAAGACATGTACGACAACATGGCATATGCTCGCAATCTCTATGAACGGCAAGGTACGAAACCATGGGCGTCATCAGCGTCCTGTTGGTCACGTACTATCGCAATGCGTTAATATCAAAAAAACTCCCCGCAAGGGGAGTTTTGTGTGGCGGGTATAATATGTACACATAGTATATTAGTAATTAATGGTTAGTGCTTCATAGTACTCGCTATACGAAAATGAAGGCAATTACGGGAAAACAGTATCGACACTACAAGGGGCAGGTATACACGGTACTCACCATAGCGCGGAGCGAAGCAGACCCCACCACAGAGCTCGTCATCTATAGGGCTGAGTACGATTCGCCTGACTTTGGTGATAGGTGCGTGTGGGTACGAGAACGCGGAAATTGGGAGGGGACACTCACCATCGATGGTGAGGTCAGAGAGCGTTTTGCACTCCTTGAAACAGGTGTATGAAAATAGGTTTTTTTGATTCTGGACTTGGCGGACTCACCATACTCGATGCAGTGCGCAGACACATGCCCGAGTATGACTACCTCTTTTTTGGTGACACCGCACACCTTCCGTACGGAGACAAAAGTGAAGATGAGATACACGCGCTCACCTATACGGGTATCAAGCGACTGTTTGATGCGGGTGCGCTCCTCGTGATTGTTGCATGCAACACCGCATCATCAGCGTCGGTTCGAAAGCACCAAGACGACATGCTCACCACGGAGTACCCCGATAGAAAACTTCTCGGCGTCATTATTCCTACCGTCGAAGAACTCCATGCGTCAGAGTCAAACCATGCACTCCTCATTGCGACAGAGCGCACGGTCACCTCACGGAAGTATGAGATTGAGCTCAAAAAAATTAATCCAACATTTAAACTCCTCTCACACGCGACACCTGCACTGGTGCCAATGATAGAGTCAGGCGATATTGCATCTGCATGCACCCACGTTTCCGAATTGCTCACAGGCACCTATCCTCAGGTCAACACGTTGGTGCTTGGGTGTACGCACTACACGCTCCTCAAGGAGTGTCTCAGAGGTTCACTCCGTGCTGTGACCGTTATCTCGCAGGATGAAATTATTCCGCAAAAATTACATGACTACCTTACTCGTCATCCAGAGATTGAGAGTCGCCTCAGTAAGCAGGGCAGTGTAGAGATACAGCTCAGCGCGGAAAACCCACGGTACGATATGATACGCACGACGATACGAAATCTCGAACTGAAATCATAGAGAGTTGAGGACGGACAGCGTGAGACACACGCCACTCGGTGTCGGACAAACAATTGCATAAAAACAACGTATCAGTACAGAGCTCGTAATGAGCTCTTATGTGTATAGGGAATACCAGAGGCGTTGATTATATAAGTGTCGCACAATATATCTTTTACGACCTATACACGTAAACCAGCTTCCCCTCTTCTCATACAGTTGATTTCCTGTTTATCTATCTCCTTTTCTATCTTCTACTTTCTATCCTTTCTTTATTATTTATTATTCTCTATCTTCTATCTTCTATTCTTTATTTTCTATTTCCTCATTTATCAAGCACGAATCTATTCCCGTCCCACGTCAGTATCGTATCTGAGTCTCCATTAACCTTGATGTCGTGCATGTGATTTGTGACGCTCTCCAAGATGGTAATCTCCTTCACCGCATACTCAAATGGAAGCGCTACGAGGCTTCCAGAGTCCATGGTAAAGAGCGTGGTGATACAACCACCATTACCACAGGTATACTGAGACTCAACACGGACGATGATATCGAGGGTGTCATCACCGGTAATGTGCGCAGGCGTTACAATAATGTGCGCGTCTTTGGGAAGTGTTTTGTTACTCTCGAGAATGTGTTGGTTATAGTATGTTCGTACTTCAGCATCAATTTCATTTTTATTCATCCCACTCACAATCACGGTTGCGTTTTGTGCAAAATTTTTTACACCCGAAAAAACCATTTGTCCAAGGACATAGACTGCTCCACTAATTACAATGATGATAAAGACTTTTTTCATAGATATGATTCTCGCTCACTGTATACCAATACCTGAGAAAAACAACTCCCAAAACTTGACAAAGTTTAAATCTATTGTGGAAGGTACAACATTGGGTCGATATAAGCATCAGACGCCGCAATTGGAGTTGTTGCAGCTCCACAGCTCGTGACTGCTTTGACTTCATTAAACTTACGCACCGAAACACCAGCCTTCGCATAGACGGTAAAGTGGAGGTGTGGACCAGTTGAGTACCCCGTGTTCCCTGAGTACCCAATAACTTCCCCTGTCGCAACCTGTTGGCCTGGAACGACACTGATGACGCTCTGGTGTGCGTACAGTGTGGAGAGTCCATTTGCATGGTCGATGAGTGTCCACTTACCCCATGAGTAACACCCTGGTACTGCATCAGTATTTCCTGTTGCACGTACCGTGCCTGAGAGCGGTGCAAGAATCTTTGAACCAGTTGGCACACCGAAGTCGACACCGGGATGGTATGCGCGCCCACCATAGACCGATGAATTCTGTTTTGCAAACTCGGTACCACCGAAAAGTTGGGTGATGACAACGTTTGAGACAGGCCAGTTGAACACCTGTGTGCCCTTTGGTGGAATAGTGCTTGGATCGAGAATAAACTGTAACTTCGATTCGAAGTCACGCATTTCTTTGAGGACAGTCTCATACTCAGCTTTTTTTTGTTTAAGTAGTTTTTGGTATCCAGCCTCTTGATTTTTTGTTGCATTGAGAAGTTTTGACTTCTCTGCTTTGTTTTCAACGAGCACCTCACTTTGGTCAGAATACTGCTCTTTGAGTCCAAGCAAATCAGCGCGCTTTTCAGTATGTGCATCATACTGACCATTAAGGAGACGTTTTTCCTCAGAAAGTGTCAACAACCGAGCGCGCATGACGCCACGCAATTGTTCAAGTTCATCAATCCGACCCCAAAATTCAGAAAGATTTTTATATTCGAGAAGAGCTTCGATAATCGTGTCGTTGTCAGTCTCACTCAGGCCTCGAAGTGTTTCACTTACTGCCAATTTATTGACCCCAATACTCTTTTCAGTTGAACTAATTTCAATACCAAGTTTGTGCAATTCAAGGTCAGTCGCACCAATTTTATTTTGAGTGTAGCTGATGTCTGCCTGTACTTTCTTTCGTTCAATTTCGAGTTGCGAAACTGCATTTTGGAGCGTTTTCTTTTCACCACCAACTTTCTTCAATTCAGTCTGGTAGTTTGCAATCTCATCCTCAATTTCCTTTAGTCGATTGTTGTGATCGCTGATTTGATTTTTAAGTGTCTCAACATCATCCACAGCGAAGAGAAGAGGTGTATACACAAAAAAAGTGACACTCACGATGAGCACGCTCGTAACATATTTAGCAACAATGCCATACAGGTACTGTGTCTTCATAAAAGAATTATACACCGAAAAACTACGGTGCTCTCAAAATTGTATCACATGCGGTGATGACTCGTTTGTATGCTTCTGCAGAACCGAGGACGTGGATAACAGTAAATGGGTCAGGGGAACGTTCTTTGCCAGTAAGAGCGACACGGAGTGGCCAGAGTACTTCACCCTTCCCCGCTTCTTCCGCATAGTCCCAGATGTACCCCTTTGCTTCTTCAGCAGAGAGTTCCTCGGGCATCTGTGCAATTCGTTCAGCCAATTTTTGCAATCGTGAGAGCGACTCACGTGGGCTCACATCATTTTTCCACTTGATACGAGCAGGATCGTGTACTGGTGCAGAAAATGCAAAATCGTACTCCCCTGCTTCAAAATCCTGAGTCACCTCATCTCGTGTGCTCGTGCGTTCACGGATGAGCGAGAGAATCTTTTGGAGTCGACTCATAGTGAACTGGGGCATGTGTGCGACCTGCTCCGGAATGGCGTGCTCAATATATCTGAAAAAATCTTCGTCACTGTATGATGCAAGATACTCTTTGTTAAACCACTTTAGTTTTTCAACATTAAAAACTGCGCCACTCTTTTGAATACCTGATAGGTCGAATGCGTGAGCAAGCTCTTCAAGTGAGAAGCGTTCTCGGTCTGTCCCTGGATTCCATCCCAAAAGCGCGAGGTAATTAATGAGAGATTCCTTGATAAAACCTTGTCGTTCGTACTCTTCGAGCATGACTGCACCGTGGCGTTTTGAAAGTTTTGATTTGTCGGGTGCAAGAATGAGCGGAAGATGTGCGTAGATAGGTCGCTCTGCACCAATTGCTTCTTGAATGAGTATTTGGCGAGGTGTATTTGAAATATGATCTTCTCCACGAATAACATGTGTTACGTGCATCTCATGATCATCAACGACAACGGTAAAATGGTACAAGGCATCATCGAGCGAGCGTGCGATGACAAAATCGCCGAGCTCCGTGGTATCAAAGGTTATTTCACCACGAATTTCATCAGTAAACGTGATAGTCGAATTTGGGTTTTTGAGACGAACCACTTCAACAAACTCACCAGGACGCATTTTGCTTTCTTCTCGACTGACGTGGCCCTTTCGAATTGCTTTTTCAAGATACTCACGATATATCTCCGTGCGATCTGATTGACGATAGAGTGCATCCCACGTCACACCAAGCCACGAAAGTCCTGCAAGAATTTCTTCCTCGTACTCTTTTTTGCTCCGTTCCTTATCGGTATCTTCAATCCGCATAATAAACGAACCTTTGTGCTTTTTTGCATAGAGGTAGTTAAAGAGTGCGGTACGCGCAGTACCAATATGGAGGTGTCCTGTTGGGCTCGGCGCCATTCGGGTCACCACGGACGTGCTTGAAAAAATTGACATAAATTGGAATTGTGTTCTAACGGTGTTCGATGGATACCTGTGTGATAAGTGTTGTGATTTCTTTCGCCGCAGTGTTTTTAGCAAATGATTTAGCAGCTGTCACCATACTATCGTATACATCACTATTTTCCATGATACGTTCAATTTCAGCTCGAAGCAACTTGTCAGAGAGGTTTTTTTCTTCCATGACAATTGCACCGCCAGTTCGAGCGTATGTGTAGGCATTTGTGCGTTGATCACGGCTAATTCCTTCAGGAATTGGAATGAGAATGGAAGGTTTCCCATGAAGTGCAATTTCATAAATCGAAGTACTTCCCGAACGTGAAATAACAAGTGAAGCAGCGTGGTATGCATCATTGAGCATGACATCACTCATAAAGGGCACTGGGTGGTAGTGTTTTCGAAGCTCAGTGTTTGGGATGAGATTATCAGCAGATTGGACACAAATATCGTAGTGTATCTTCCCTGTTTGATGAATCACCGTACAGTCAAAGAGTAATTCATCGAGGGAATCGAGTATGAACGCGTTGATTCGTTCAGCTCCCTGTGATCCTCCAAGAATGAGAATGACCGGACGTTCTGGATCTATGCCGAGCGATGTGATTGCTGTTGGCGTCGGTGGCATGAGCAGTGCCTGACGAATTGGAATACCAAGTAAGTGCAGTTTTGCTTTTGTTTTGGGAAGAGGAATATTATCATATGAAGTAATGACGTGTTTTGCAAAACGAAGTCCGAGTCGATTTGATTTTCCTATAAGAGAATCTGATTCGTGCACAATAATAGGAATACGAAGAAAGGCGGCAGCGAGGATGACCGGTACACTCGTATAGCCACCCTTACTCACAACGACATCTGGGTAGAGAATAAAGAGTTTGAAGGTAGCTATACATGCACCAAACAATACTTTAAAAAAATCAAGAAAGTTGAGAAAAGAAGGATACTGTCTGCGTTTACCAGACGTAATTTGAATAAATTCTATGCGCTCTTTCTGTAATGCTTCAGCGTCATACTCATGTGGACCAGCATAGTAGAGTTCTGGCCTCTTTGTGAGTAGGTTGAATTGCTCAGCGAGTGCGATGAGTGGATAAAAATGACCACCAGTGCCACCACCAACAAGCAAAATTTTTCTGTATGCATCTATCTCTGCGTCTGTGTACATATGGTCAATATAATTTCTCTATACGATTATACCATGTCAGTGTCCAGTATGACGCTGGTATTTAGACACACTGAGTACAATGCCAACTTCTGCGAGTGTAACGAGGAGTGCGGTTCCCCCATGACTAATAAATGGAAGCGGGAGACCCGAGAGTGGCGCGAGTGCAACCATAGCTGCTATGTTGAGAAATACTTGTGCAAGAATAATGGTGATGATGCCGACAACGAGGAGCATACCGAATAAATCTGATGCGTGAGTGGCAATACGGTACCCACGAAGCGCAAACCCCGTGAATAAAAATATGAGAAGCACTGAGCCAGCAAACCCAAACTCTTCAGCGTAGACTGCAAAAATTGAATCGCCGATTGGTTCTGGTAGATACTCAAATTTTTGAATACTCTGACCAAAACCACGACCAAACACTCCCCCTGACCCAATTGCAATGAGCGATTGATTAATTTGGTATCCTGCTCCCTGTCTGTCTGCTTCAGGATGTAAAAAAATAGTAATACGGTCTTGAATGTACGGTCGGAAGTGGGCAAGGATGAGAATAAGGAGCACACCCGCAATGAACATAAGGACAACATCACGAATACGTCCCCCAGCGGTAATAAACATAGCCACCGCAGCAGCGACCATAATGAGAAACGTGTCTGTATCAGGTTGTTTGAGAAGTGGAACACCAGTCAAGACAATGAGTCCTAAAAAAGGCAATGTCCCGTTCATAAAATGCTTGACCTGAGAGTGCATTCCAGACAGCCACGTTGCTATGTAAATGACAAAGCCAAGCTTGAGTAGTTCTGAAGGCTGGAATGTGAATGAACCAATATGGATCCACCGCGTTGCACCTCCGTAAGAAAAACCGATGTGCGGAATAAACACGAGAGAGGTGAGTATGAGCGTAGCGGCAAATATGTAAAACGCGTACTGTCTCCACCACCTGTAGTGCACCATACTTGCAACAAAGAGAGCGACGCTACCGCCAATAATACCAAAAAAAATCTGTGAGAGTACGACTGATGAGAAGCGCGCTCCCTCACGGGCAAGTAATCCGAGTGAAGCTGATGAGAAAATAGAAAAACCGATGACGACGAGCGCATATGTAAAGATAAGGAGAATTCTATCTATTGATCGGTTCATACAAATTAGAAAGCAATAGCAAGGAGTGTGCCAATAATGGCAAAAACAAATCCAAGAATCCAGTATCGCATGGTCACCTTTTCAGCGGGCCACCCGAGCGCCTCAAAGTGATGATGAATCGGTGCAATGAGAAATAGTTTACGTTTGAAAACTTTTTTATAGAATAGTTGGAGAATATCTGAGAGCACAGTCACAACAAGGAGAATACCGATAATCGGAAGCACAGAGAGTCCCTCACCATTACCGAGTGAGTCAGTCATAAATACGACAATGGTGAGGGACATGGTGAGTGCCATGACACCCGTTTCGGTCATATAGAAGCGGGCCGGTGGAACATTGAACCACAAGAATGCAAGGATGCCACCAACGAGTGTTGCGCAGTACGCAGCGAGGTCAATTTGATTTTGAAAGACTGCAATACCTGTGTATGCGGTAAAGATAAACATGAATGTCCCTCCCGAGAGGCCATCAATACCGTCAATGACACTACTTGAGTAAATAGCAATTGCGACGAGGACGAAAAAAGGTATAAACAGTATACCCATAGTAACAGGACCGTACCCAATGAGGGTAATGCTCGAAATATCGAGTTTCTCGTAAAACCACCAGCCACTTAGGATTGCCGTACAGCCCACTACAAGGAGACGTTGTGTGAGTGGAAGACCACCTGCAAAATGTGTACCCGTACCACGCACGACGAGGAGGTCGTCAAAAAAGCCAACAAAAGCACCAATAAGGAGTGCACACAAAGGAAGCCACGTTTGTGAACGACTCAAGAAATTAAGTGAACCCAGTATGTGATGGGGAAAAAAGTACTGAAGTGAGGAGAGTAAAAAAATAGTGAGAAGAACACTCAGCCAAATGACAATACCACCCATTCGTGGAGTATCTGTATCTCGATTTTTATGGAGTGCATCAAAAAGTGGTGTCTTACCGCCTCCATACCCAGCACCCTTCCCTGCCTTTTTCTTCCACATTTCATACTTGTAGAGGTAGTGGGAGACAAGTGGTGTAATGAGAATACCAAAGCAGAATGCAATTGCTGTTGGTGCGAGGACTTTGATGATAGTTGCTTCCATATGATAGAGATTACTGAGTAGTGTTTTCTATGTGCTCGCGTGTTCTTCGAACAAGTTCAATGGTGTCATCAAACCGCCCATCAAATGATGATCCAAGTACAGCAACGATAATCGGATGATTGAGGCCGATGTTTATTGCAACAACAAGATTACCGCCTGAGAGCGTCGTATATCCTGTTTTGGATGCAATGAGTCCATCAAGATCAGTAGTGTACGGGTTTGTATTTTTTGCGGTGTGGTACTCCCCGTCAATGTTATCTACGGTGGTTATGTCAAGAGAGGTGAGTGACACCGCACTAGTGATGTGGGTGATGATGTACTCCATGAGGAGTGCAACATCTCGAGCGCTCCCGTATGCACCTGCTTGTGTCTCAGATATGTCGAGACCAGTACTATTTTTAAAGAACGTTTTTGTGAGTCCGAGTTCACCTGCCTTCACATTCATTGCTTGGACAAAAATCGCGTCAGGATCTGCAGTAGCATCAATGGTGCGTCCTGCAGCTGCACCGAGCGCAGCTGCTCCATCATTTGAAGATTCAATCAGTGTAAGGTTTATGAGGTTTTTAACCGTAAAACGTTCACCCTCTGCAAGTCCACTATCACCATCAACAGCTATTGCCTTCTTTGAAATGGATACCCTCTCATTTGAATCGAGGAGTTCATACGTGACAAGAGCGGTCATGAGTTTTGTAATAGAGGCAAGGGGAAGCTGTTTATCTGCGTTTTTATTGAAAAGCACGCGCTGTTCCTTGACATCCCACACAATCGCACTCGTTGCTCGAATATCAGTGTCAGCAAATGCATTCGCTTTGCGTAGAGAAGCAACGTCGTGTTGAGTAGGCACCGCTTCAACGCGGACATCGAGTGATTGTTCTTTGAACGTGTGCACATTTGTTCCAATATATGTCACACCAAATACGCACGCAAGAAAACCAAGAGCAACGCCGAGTTGTGGAAGAACAGGTATCGGGGATACCGGCTCGTTTTGTAAATCTGAAATTCCTGCGGTCTGGAGTATGACTTCTGGATCATCTCGTAGATCAGTGGTGTTTGTTGTATCTGAATCTGTCATACCTATTGAGTCAATGAATGAGTGTCATCGATGTCTGCACTATCTTGTTTTTCAAACACATCAAGTGCATTCATGATTTCAGAAAAATCAGGGAGCTCCTCTCGAGACCGTATGCCGAGGTGCTGGAGGAGTGAGGGGGTTACTGCGTAGGTGAACGATCGTGAATCAGTCGGGTGGGTACGTCGCTCAATGAGTCCACGGATGAGTAAGTTTCTGAGAATGAATGTTGAATTTACACCTCGAATTCTATCAATTTCAATTCGAGAAAGTGGTCCTCGGTAGACAATGATAGCAAGTGTTTCCGCCCCAGCTTTACCAATATCTGCACTGAGTTCTTCTTTACGGAGGTGTTCAATAATAGCACTTATTT
>DALYES010000004.1:10075-21458 GCA_031972435.1 Minisyncoccota bacterium | reverse complement strand
ACTGCTTCGAGGAGTGCAAGATTCCGTACTAAATCAAAATGACGGACATCCGATGCGATGTCCGTCATTTATCAAGACGAGGTCTCGGGAAAATGTATTGCATAAACAAACTGAATCAGTATGATGGGGGCAGATTGTGTCTCTAGGAAGGAGTTGAAATGAGCAAGGGTATACGACCAAGACTGCCCAAGGAACAATACAATGAGTACGTATTGCTTCTGTGTGACCGGGTTTCCATCAAGGAGATTATTCACGAGATTGTTCCATTGACTAAATCGAAGAAGTTTTCGAGATCAGAGCTCAGAGCTGGAAAAGAATGGATTGCATTATGTCCATTCCATACCGAACGCACACCTTCGTTCACTGTTACTGAAGTTAAACAGTTCTTTCATTGTTTTGGGTGTGGAGCGCACGGTAACGTCCTTACGTTTCTGATCCGGTATACTGGTTGGGAGGCAAACCAAGCAGTGCAATACCTCGCAAGGAGAGCTCACTACTGGCCAAGTCAGTACGCCCGTGATATGAAGAAAGTGATGGAGTCGAAATAACGCCGAACCCTTGGGTTCGGCGCTTTACGTTGGTGCCCCTTGTGGACTCAAGCAGAATTGACAGTCGGTGTCGTACGGGGACTTTTGTCGTCCTAACTGGATTCCTTGATTCGCTCAATTGAACCTGCGAGTAGAGATACTATTACATATTGGTTTCTTGAGTGCAAGATTCCGTATTAAATCCACATGACGGACATCGAATGTCCGTCATTTATGTATCTCCCATCGAGATAAGGATCCGGAGGGTGGTGGAACAAATCGCATTCAGAGCACGTTATATAGTGTATGAAAAATCCATTTTACAATGCGGTGTTGGCAGAGGGGTACATTTGCCTCGTGGCGTCGGTCATGTTTTATGGTACTCAATTTGTCGGAGGGGAAGATTCTGTCATTATGCCGATGGCGATGCTGTCGTTATTCGTGCTTTCAGCATCAGTCATGGGATATCTCTTTTTCTATACTCCAATTGCCTTATTTCTCGAAGGGAAAAAAGAGGAGGCGCTTCACTTTCTTCTGAAGACCATCAGTTACTTTGCAATCATCACACTGATTATCTTCTCCATAATGTTTTTGTGCATGTAAGCTTACACGCACCATCATCAAAATGACGGACATCCGATGTCCGTTATTTTGGTTTAGTTTAGTGGAAGGCTTCGGTGAAGAAGGTTATGTTTTGTGGGTTTTTTGACTTGATGGTTTCGGTGAGAGCGTCACATGCGTTGCCTTGGCCACACATGTAGATGTCCGAGTCATTGAAATTGTAGTCGTCGATGTGCTGTTGGATGTAGCCGACGTATGGGTATGCAGGGTCTTTGGGATCTGAAATAACGTAGCGAACGCTCAGGTGTGGGTGGGCCACTGCCATTGCATCAAAGTAGTCTTTGTAGATGATGTCGTCTTCATTGCGACTACCCGTCGTGAGGACAATTTTTGTAATAAAGTCTTTCTCGAGTGCATAGTCGAGGACTGCCTTGATAACCCCCGCACCGATGCCGTACCCACAGAGGAAGAGTGTGCTCTTACTGAGTTTGTCTGCAGTGTTGAGCCCCATCGGGCCCATAATGCGCACGGGACGCCCTACGATGTCGTCTTTCCAGAACTCTGTGGTGACCGTGCCATTCAGGGACCGACGGATAGAGAAGGTGAGGGTGCGTGCATCGACATCGTGAGCAACAACCGAGTATGCGCGCCGTACTGATGTACCGTTGACGTCTAAAAAGAAATTGACAAATGAGCCAGCGGGACACTCGAGCCCTTCTTTGAGTGTGATAACCACTTCTTTTGCAGTGTCGGTAAGGGGAACTGCAGACGTGATGACACCTTCGCGCATTTCAATTTTACTCATATTTTTGTAGGGGTTACTGGTACTGATGGGGTCGTACGGAGTTGATTTGCGACAAATGCAATCGCGGTGAGTAGTGTGACTGAGAGTATTGCGTAGGGAGCGATTGCCTCATCATATGCTATGTACACAAAGCACATACTCGCATAGAAGTAGACATATGAGAGTCGCTGTACACGCTTCCACCATGCTCCCATGACGCGCTTTGAAAATACATTTGAGGTAATGAGGAGAATGACTGCAGTGATGTCGGCAAGGTGTGCAAAGAGAACGCCGTTGGTGAGGGACCAGTACTTGAGGGTACCGTATGCGCTCAAGTAGCCCACAGGGTCTACGATGAATTTTGCGAGAATGAATGAAACGACGATAGATGCAGAGACAACACCAAAACCTTTGCGGAGCGTGACGAGCGGGCGAATGAGGCGCGTACTCGTAAAAATGTCCGCGAGCGGGCGAATGAGCATCACAAAGAGGAGTGTGATGTGTACCACCATGTAGAGCGACTCAGAGTGTGACCACACGAAGTCAGGGGAGAAGAGGATTCCAAGCGGAAGTACCATGAGTATAATAATGCCAATACCGAGGAGTGCTTTTTGGACGAGTGCGATTGTGTGAATATATTGTCTCATAGTGATGTGTGTATCGTACCATCTTTATGAATAATGATGTATGGAAATGTTTCGTCGGTTATTGTCTGTAATGTGGTGGGATGAATACTCATAAGGGTCTTGGCGTATGCCTCTGCTGTCGCGCCATTTTCGTGGACGACGCTCGCAGAGATGACCGAGGTCGGTGGATTGTGTAAGCCATCGCGGGCGAGTATGTGGTGGACGGGCTCACCGGACCTATTCCACGCGTGACGGTAGGTGCCACTCGTGGCGAGGCTCATGTTTTCAAGAGGGAGTGGAATACCTTGTCCTGTGAGTGGATTTTTTATTTCAAATACAAACACTTTCCCGTCGGCATCCTTACCGCGCGTGTGAATATCACCACCAATGTTGATGATGACCCCGTGGACATCTGAATGCTCGTGCATGATTTTTCGCGCTTCATACTCTGCGAGGTACCCTTTGAGGAATCCACCAAAGTCGAGTTGCTGGTCGTCGACGAGGGTGACCCGCTGTGCCTCGTCATCAATGACGACCATGTTGAGGTTGGTGTTGTAGGGAAGTGTTTGCAGGGGACTCGCAGCATCTTTGATAAATTCAAAACTTTCGGTGTACCCGAAGCGGTTGATTTGGAGGAGCGGGTTGAAGTACCCATCTGTCTTTTGGTAGAGCTCTTGCGCGATGTGGAGGAGTGAAATAAAGAGTGGAGAGACAATACCCGAGCGTTCGCGGTTCAGTTTTGAGAGCTCACTCTCGGGGAGAAAGCGGGAAAACTTTGCCTCATAGCCACGGAGACGGACGAGCGTGAGCGTGAAGATATTAGTCGCGGTGGATTCGTCATCAGTAATGAGCGAGACCGAAAGATTGGTCCCCATGACGTGTTCATTGAATTCGTATTCATACATACCGTGTACAATAATTATGCACCGAAGCACCCCAATAATACAATCAAATTCAGTATTTCTTTCATCTGTCTGAGAGAAGCACTCACTCGTTTTCACACAGATGAAATAAAATGGTCGCTCGTGTGTATGATAGTATGCAGAAGATTAGCATAATAGATACTTTATATATGGCTCAATACGTTTGTTTAGAATGTGGGTGGATGTATGACGAAGCGCAGGGGTTTCCCGAGCGCGGTATTCCCGCAGGGACGAAGTGGGAGACTCTCCCCGATGACTTTAAGTGTGGTGAGTGTGAGGTCACGAAAGGGCAGACCCACATGTGGCAACGGTTGGACTAGGAACGAAAAGTTTTACGAATATGGAAATTAAAAAAGACGTACAAACAGTGTTATTCTCATTTGGTGCGATTGCGCTCGTCCTTGGTATTGGAGCGTCCGCGTATTACAAACAACCACCCGTTGTAGCTGTTCCTGATGAGATTGCGGTTGAAGCACCAGTTGAAGAAGTCCCTGTGGTAGCTCCACCAGCAGAGACTGCGGTGATTGTGTCTGACGATATGTATGATGACGATGATGAATCAGATGATAGCGATGACATTCCTGTTGTAATTCCAAAGAAGACAGCACCCGTGACCACAGTGACGCCAACTCCTGTGGTGGCACCGAAGCCAGTGGTTACTGAGCCAGTTGTCACCACACCAGTTGCTGTTGCACCAACTCCCGTCGTCGTGGCAACACCGACACCTGTTGTTGCGACACCAACCCCTGTTGTGAAGCCAAGCAGAAAATCACACGCGAGTTAGTGTGAGGTGAGGATAGAAGAAATGAAATCCGCCGGCCCAAAGGGCCGGCGGATTTGTGTGTACTCAAAAAATTAGGACATCGGATGTCCTAATTTTTAAATGCTCGTTCCTTCATTATGATGTTGGTAATACTTTTGGGAAGTATGTTGTCTTCCGGTATCCCCATTGATGTGAGAAAGTCACGGATTTTCTTTTTGTTCACCTCCTCTTCGCCTGAGAAGGCCATAATTTCAATTTCAAGAGCACTACCAAAATCAACAATATCTTCAATGTTTATTTCCATATCATCTAGAGTGTACGTATGACGATTTTTCTCAAGTGTAAAAAACGATTTAAACCCAATTGCGTTTAGAAGACTCGCTGTTTCATCAAAATCACTCACATGTATTTCGTGTTCCTCCCACGCGTGGTGGTCGCCAGTATGAGTGATAGTTTTTGTATTAAGTGATAGTTGTGTAGTATCACCTTCTTTTCTCTTGCGAAGGCGAAGACTGTATGAACCAATCTCATGCATTTCAACATCGAAAATAGTCTGAGCGGATCGATTACAGAAATATATATCATGAATGTATGATGTCTTAGAAAAAAGAGCACCCCGTTGCAAAATCGCTTTTTTAAACTCTTTCAAATCTGAAATCAGTGCTCGAAGTTCAACCTCAATATTTTTTACCATGATTTATTGAGTATGCATGTTACGTTTCACAATCGCTCCAACTTTTTCGAACACTTTGAAATTGTGGACGGATTCGAAGCCGTGAATCTGTGGTGACTTGTTGACCTCGAGGACGATGGGTCCGTCGGGAGTATGAATGAAATCAACTCCTGCAAAATCAGTGCCACAAACTTGTGCTGCTCTCCGCGCTATGTCGCGCTCCTCAACAGTGAGTGTGTACACCTCGGGGATGGCACCCTGTGCGATGTTGTTGAGAAAGCCAGACGTGCGGGTGCGCTTGATACTGCCGAGTATCTCGCCGTACGCAACGAGTGTGCGCGTGTCGAAGGTGTTTGGGATGAATGGTTGAACAAGCGCACGTGCATACTGTGGCTTTGTGGCCATGGCAGTTATAAACTCTGCTTCAGAAGAGATGAGTACAACATTGCGCCCACGGCTCCCATCTGTTTTAAAAATGAAAGGGAAGGCAAGTCGTTTCAGAATGTACGCTCGGTGACGTTTGAATGATTCTTCTCGAAAAATAAATGATTCGGGTACACGAATACCCGCGAGTGTGAGCGTGAGCATCTGTGCAATTTTTTCAGAGCTATTCTCGTAGGAACTGTTGATAGCATCATTTGCACCGATGCCATTGTGGGTAAAAAAATCGTAGAGCATACCAGAAAACTGCTGGTCCTCTCCACGGAGACGGGTAAACACAGTTGCACCACTCCAATCGATAGGGACTCCTTTATAAAGAAATGTCGGCACCATGTCCTTGATGTGGAGCATCATGCGTTTCGTGTGGTACCACTCGTATGGAGTATCACCAATACCGCGTATGAATGCCTTCCGTGTTTCTGTACCTGCGTTGAGGAGTACAATTTTTTTGCTCGAATCCATGTGAGCCATCATAGCCGATATAGAGGAAAGTACAATAGAGTGTGAGTCAAAATCTGCCTCTGTGTCGGGCTTTCGAGTACGTTCGCTCTGTTCCTGTACAGGGAAGTATCGTTGTGGTATAGTCTTCGACAACTAATCATACTACTATCACATATTGTGTGACCGCCTGCTTGTGTTACACCTTTTCTCATGAAAAAATCAGAACGAAATATTATTGTGTATGTTTCACTGCTACCTGCTGGTGCGGTGGAGAGTATCCGTGCGTATGAAAAGAAGGAAAAGCGAAAGTTTCGCATTATGCTCATCCGTGATACTCGCGATGGTGCTCGGAAGGAGAAGGACGCGTACAAAGGACTCGACATACTCATTGAGTGTGATTTTGCAATACCGGCACGTATCGCAGAAGCACTCGCTCCGTATCAAGATGCACTCTGTGCGATTACCTCACGTTCTGAATCACACATGGCGCGTTTCATTGAAGTTATACCCCACGTACCCTACCTCCGCACTCCCACGACCGAGTCACTCATCTGGGCTACCGACAAGCTCGAAATGCGCCGGCGGTTTAAACTGCTCGCTCCGCGTTTTTCTCCAAAGTATACCGTCGTCAAAAGAAACACTGTTGAGGAACGAAAGCGCATCATTGAAAAAATTGGTTTTCCGATGATTGTGAAGCCGACCAACCTCGCACAGAGTCTCTTGGTGTCACTCTGCTACCACGAAGATGAATTAAAAAAAGCCCTCACGAAGCTTGGAAAAAAGATTGAGCGCATCTACAGCGAAAATAAGCGTACTGAAGAACCGCGCATGATGGTAGAGGCGTTTATGGAGGGTGACATGTACTCGGTGGATGCCTACGTGAATTCACGCGGGAAGGTGTACTTCTGTCCGATGGTACGTGTGCTCACGGGACACAACGTTGGGCATGAGGATTTCTTTAACTACCTCCACATGAGCCCTACCAATTTGAAAGTGACTTCGATAGAACGTGCGCACATTGCGAGTGAGGCGGGGATTCATGCGCTCGGGCTTCGCAACACCACTGCGCACGTTGAA
Organism: Minisyncoccota bacterium; assembly: GCA_031972435.1. GTDB lineage: Bacteria > Patescibacteriota > Minisyncoccia > Phycocordibacterales > UBA918 > Damh-18. The sequence continues at coordinate 14,642 of DALYES010000004.1, read as the reverse complement.
CTCATGAAGGTAGATGATGACTGGAAGATTATTGAGATTGGCCCACGAGTAGGAGGGTTTCGTGTTGAACTCCATGGTCTGACGTGTGGTATCGACCACTCGCTCAATGACGTCCTCATTCGCATGCCAAAAAAACCAGTTATTCCAAAAAAATGTAAAGGGTATGCGGCAACCATTAAATGGTATTCAAAAAAAGAAGGAAGGATTGTTGGTATTCGTGGCATTAAGAAATGTCAGGAATTGCAGTCATTTGTGGAAATCAAACCCACAAAGAAAATCGGTGACATGTGTACGTTTGCGCGCCATGGAGGAAAAGCGGTATTTACTATTACACTCTATAATTTGGAACGTTCAAAACTTCTTGCCGACATTAAACGCGTCGAGAAGCTCATTGAGGTGCAGGTGAAGTAGGGGAGAGAGGATGTTCTACTCACACCCGCGGGGGCGGAGCCCCCGCGGGTGATGTACTATAGAGTCATTATGTTTCGCACCCGAGATTTACTTATTATTGTCATTTCAATCATTTTCACTATGATTGTTGCCCTTGTTGCGGTGGTACTTTCACCAGAGCCAGAACGGAAGGTTACCACAAGTCAAGAAGAGGTGAAGCTCACCACTCCAAAAGATTCATATTCGATTGCTCCGTATGAAGAGGAAAATACGCTCCGCGATGAGCGGGAGGCATTTATTGAGAAAGTGAAGCAAACGTACATCCCACCAACAGTTACGCTCCCCGATAAGGCCGATTCGACTCAGTCTGCACCAGATTCACTTCCTTTAGATACTGAAGAACCAGCACCTGTACAAGTTCCTGAACCAGTTACCCCTGTCGTACCAGTACCGACAAGCGTGAATGCTACGGAAACCCCATATGGCAACACTCGTCTTTGATATTGAAACAGTGGGTGAGTCGTGGGACGCTCTTGATGTAACAACGAGAGACATACTCTCAAGGTGGATACTGCGTACTGCAAAGAATGAAGAAGAACGTGAGGTCGAAATGAAAGACCTCAGAGAGGGTCTTGGTTTTTCTCCGCTCACGGGGCAGATTGTTGCGATCGGACTCTATGACCTCGAGCGAAAACAGGGGGTGGTGTACTACCAAGGCGAAGGAGAAGAAGAACGTGAAGAGGGGGAGTATGTACTCAAACCGAGAACTGAAAAGGAGATGCTCGAAGATTTTTGGGAAGGAGCACAATCGTACGACACCTTTGTGACGTTTAATGGCCGTGGATTCGATGCGCCATTTCTTAATCTCCGCTCCGCAATTCATAGAATACGTCCAACTCGTGATCTCATGGACGGACGATATCTGTACCAACAAAAAATGACACGCCACGTCGACCTCCAAGACCAGATGACATTCTACGGAGCAATGATGCGACGTCCGTCACTCCACCTCTTTTGTCGAGCGTTTGGTATAGAGAGCCCTAAGGCAGGTGGGGTTGCGGGGGATGATGTCGCGGAACTTTTTCATGCGAAAAAGTTCCGCGACATCGCTATATACAATTCTCGTGACGTCATCGCCACCACTGCACTCTACAAGAAATGGCTCTCGTACCTCGCTCCACAAAGTTTTCTCAACACCCTTGAATAATTCTAGGCATGGGTGGTGTATGAGCGTATACCACTCTATGAGTACCGCACACTCTCACTCTGATAAATGAACCTAGAGATATCCCGCATTTTTTACACAACACCGCGCTCGTGGTTTTGACGTGTACATCCACTTCTCACGATTTGATAAGGTGATATACTAATATCCATACAATATAGTATGCCACGAGTATCAAAAAAACAGATGGAAGCAGAGCCGACCCCTGTTCGATCAGGGACACCAGCTTTTGTTGCCACCCTCTTTTTTGTTGGGGTTTTTGTAATTGGAGGCGCAATTATGATAGGTCGTTCTGACACTGGAGAAATTGATGTCACTTCAACAATTAATCAAGCAAATATTACAAATGCTGAAAATGGTACTGGCGAGCAAGTGAATGCGGGAAATCCAGCACTCCAAAGTTTACCCAATGGGGGACTCATACCAGCGGAAAATCAACCACCAGCAACACCTCCTGTTCCTGAGACTACTACTGAACCAGTAACTAATGCAACAGCATCAAGTACAGGAACAAGTACTCTAACAGAAAGCGAAACGCAGACTGACTCGAAAACAGAGGACACACCATCTACTGAGACAGCTCCAACGCAGTAACACACAGTATTCGTGGATTACATATCATTTTGAGAGTGAGTGTAGGGTATAATGCACCCATATGCATACCCATATTGATACGTTCTTACGCGCAGCGAACTACATCTCTGCAATACAGATTTATTTAAAGGATAATTTTTTACTCGAAGAGCCACTCCGCCCAGAACACATTAAGGAGAGACTCCTCGGACACTGGGGTACCTGCCCTGGTATCAATTTTGTGTACGCACACATGAATCGAGCAATCAAAGCGCACGATATTGACATGATGTTCGTGCTCGGCCCTGGACATGGGTTTCCAGCAATTCAGGCAAACCTTTTTCTGGAAGGAACACTCAGTACGTATTATCCAGAAATAGCTCGCAATCGTGAGGGTATCAATTACATGGCAAAGCAATTTAGCTGGCCATACGGTTTCCCGAGCCATAGCAATCCAGGGGCTCCAGGCGTCATTCTTGAGGGTGGAGAACTTGGATATTCACTTTCCACATCATATGGAGCAATCCTCGATAACCCTAATCTTGTGGTCGCATGTCTTGTCGGTGATGGTGAAGCAGAGACAGGAGCAATAGCAACGGCATGGCATCTCCATAAGCTCATCAATCCAGCAACCAACGGTGCGGTACTTCCGATTTTACACCTCAACGGGTACAAGATTTCGGGTCCGACGCTTCTTGCGCGAATGAGCGACGAAGATATCATCAGTCTCTTCCGTGGCTATGGGTATGAGCCACATATCGTAGATGCATATAGTGAACAAGACGTACATGAACGAATGATATCTGTCGTGGATACATCGATTGAACGTATCCGTGAAATCCAAAAAAATGCACGCGAGGGAAGTGAAGAATTGGCACGATTCCCAATGATTATTCTCCGTTCACCCAAGGGATGGGGAAGTGTCCACGAGATGCACGGAAAACGACTCGAGGACAACTGTCTCTCACACCAGGTCATCCTCGAAAACGCACGCGTTGATGAAGCGGAACTTTCTGCACTCGAAGGATGGCTCCGTTCGTATAGGTTCAATGAACTCTTTGACGGTAAGAAATTCAATGCAGAGGTCGCTTCACTCATTCCTGATGAACATCGACGCATGGGGAGTAATCCTCACACCATGGGCGGGGCTCCATCGTACCGCCCCCTCATACTTCCTGATGTGGCACAGTATGCAAACGAACACACCGCGCGTCCCGACGGTGGCTCGTGTGGAGAAGAGAGTAGCATGATGGCACTGGGAAAATACATTCGCGATGTCATTGCAAAAAATGAGGGAGAAAAGAATATGCGCATATTCTCACCAGACGAAACGTACTCCAACAAACTCGATGCTGTTTTTGAGGTGACGAAGCGTTCATTCATGCTTCCACATCGGGAGTGGGATAGAGACCTTGGGAGGGATGGGCGAGTCATTGAAATGCTCTCAGAGCACAGTCTCCAAGGACTGATGCAGGGGTATATCCTCACAGGGCGTCACGCGATCTTCGCTTCCTACGAGGCATTTATGCAAATCGTCGCAAGTATGGCAGATCAGTACGCAAAGTTTCTCAGTATTGCACGCACCATTCCATGGCGAGGAGATGTACCATCCCTCAATTACATTCTCACCTCGGGGGCGTGGCGTCAGGAACATAATGGTTTCTCACATCAAAATCCAGGATTTATTGATGACATGCTCCAGCGTCAGGGACATTTTGTAAATGTGTACTTTCCATCGGACATGAACACCGCTCTTAAAGTAATGGAACGCTCACTCGCGTCAAAAAATGAAATGAATATCTTGGTCCTTGAAAAACGACCAGTCCCGTGTTGGCGAACACTCGATGAGGCGACGCACGATGTTGAAGAGGGAATTTCCATTTGGCATTTTGCGAGTGACAAAGACCCCCATATTGTCTTTGCTGCAGCAGGAGATTACCTTACTAAAGAAACGCTCGCCGCAATCACAATTGTCCGTGAGGAGATTGCAGATATGCGTATGCGCTTTGTGAACATCGTGTCACTTTCTGCAAACGGCCTCGGCAATACCACGTCGCGCGTTGTACCCCATGATATGGATTTTTATTTCACCAATGACAAACATGTGGTTATCAACTTCCATGGGTACCCACAAACCATCAAGCAAATTCTCTTCGATTACAATGCTGATGCAGATCGATTTACCATTCATGGGTATGAAGAACATGGCTCCACAACGACACCATTCGATATGTTTGTGCGTAACAAGACTGATAGGTATCACCTCGCTATGAAAGCATTTGAGGTTGCAGAACATGAAGGACTTATTACGGTCCACCGACGAGAAGAACTTATCCAAAAATATGAAGAGAAACTCACCGCACACCGTGCATTTGTTGT
>DALYES010000004.1:0-10065 GCA_031972435.1 Minisyncoccota bacterium | reverse complement strand
GAGTATGGTAATGATCCTGAAGAAATAACTAATTGGATATGGACACCACGCTCGTCATAAATCCGGGAAGTTCATCAAAAAAGTATGCGCTCTTTCGTGAGGGGAAAGAAATCTTTTCCGCGCTCTTTGAGCGTACAGGAGATGGGTATGGACGATGTGTTGAGGTGAATGGCACACGGCAAACATGTGAAAACACTACTGCAAATCAGTACGAAGAAGGTCTTCATGATGCACTCACGCTAGCTCGTGAAGCAAATACTATTCGGGCGGTGAATGAAATTACGCGAGTGGGGGTGCGTATTGTTGCTCCAGGAACATTCTTTACGACACACCGTATCATTGATGGTGCATTCATTCGGAAATTAGGTACCCTTGTAGATGCAGCACCACTTCATATTCCTCACGAACTTTCCGAGATCGCACTTGTTCGAGAGGCGCTTCCGAATGCGCGTATTGTCGGAGTGTCTGACAGTGCTTTTCATGCCACTATGCCACCACACGCACGTCACTATAGTATTCCGCTTCATGATACACGCGCCTATGACATGTACCGGTTTGGGTACCACGGCCTCTCAGTGGCGTCAGTGGTGCGACAGGTTGCAAAACAAAATGGTCGTACGCCAGCTCGAATGGTCGTGTGTCACATTGGGAGCGGTATGAGTGTTACTGCCATCAGAGCGGGGAAGAGCATTGAAACGACAATGGGCTTTGCTCCAACGAGTGGACTCATGATGGGAACGCGAGCGGGCGAAGTGGATCCAGCTGCACTCATCTACCTCTATAAGCGGTACGGAAACAATCTTGAAAAGACCGAACTTGCAGTGAGTCAAATGGGAGGGCTCAAGGGAATGACGGGGAGTAGTGATCTCCGTGTTGCACTCGACAGGTACGCCAAAAGAGACCCAAATGCACTCATCGCAGTGGCTATGTATTTTGAGGGTATCAGGAAAGCAATTGGTGCTTCAACAGCGGTACTTGGGGGGATAGATATGCTCGTACTGACGGGTACAGCACCAGAGCGAAATGCACTCGTCCGCACGCTCATAGCAGAACGATTTGAATTCCTCGGTCTCTCGATTGATGAGAAGATAAACGAAGCACTCGGAAGTCGTCCAGGAATTTTTAGTACTCCAAAAAGTACCGTATCGGTACAGGTGCTGCACACCGAAGAGATTGCAGAAATAGCGCGCATCGCTACAGTTTTTTAGATACAAGGGGGGGGGGAGACACGAACATGCCCCAGCTCTGCTGGGGCATGTTCGTGTCTATGTCTTTGCTTCACAGGTACGACACCTACACCCATGAGGTTTAATGTATTCAACAAAATAGTCTTTCCCATAATCATAGGATATTTCCTCCCCGGGGAGGATTTTCTTTTTTGCAGATATACGAATTGTACCTTCTTTTTCGTCTGTCTCTGCTTCAGCGTTTGGCTTACAGGAGTGGTTGATGTATCGTGCGATATTGTCGCGCCCCTTGCCGTCAACGACAATCTCATCTGAAAGAATGAATAAATATTTTCCACCACGACGATCTGATTCCTTATGGGAAATGTGTTCTCCAGTGTATTCAATAATAAAATCTCCCTGCTTAAATGTCGTGTTTGCAAATAGGCCAAGCCCTGCGCTCGAACGCTTAACCACAACAGATGGTTGTTCTTTTTTCATACCTGCAGAGTATATCAGAATTTAATTAAAAAATGAGAAAGTCGTGTATATATCGCCTAAATTACTATGAGTACCTGATATGATTGATTGTATGCACAAGTACACAATGCAGACAGCGCTCATTTATGCGATTTTTACAGGCGTCGCACTTTTTGGTGTCACCTTTGCCATTGCACAGACTATTGATATACCTGCTTCAGTATACCCAATTCTCGTGACTGGACTCTCACTATTTTTAATTGTCCTTTCTTCTGTTTCGGTATATCAATCGCTTCGTATATACGAAAGTGCGAACGTAATTGCAAAAGATATTACAAAAGGAATGGTCGCCCAATCTCAGGACCTTTTTGTTGAGCTGTATCGAAATAGTCCAGTACCATATCTCCTCATTGATAGAAACGGAACGACTGAATCAGTCAATTTTTCCACAGCACGACTTTTTAATACTGAAATTACTAAACTCGAGGGAATTAATATTTTCAATCTTATTGAGGGAGACGATGTGCAAAAAATTGCACTCATTCCAGAATATTTTAAAGAAGGGAGGTTTGTGAATGATATAGAGGTACGCGTCCACCGGAGTGATGGTGTTGTGCGTTGGGTAATCCTCTCCCTTTTTTCTTTTAACGACAAAAACGGCAACAGGAGGGGTCTCATGACGCTCGTTGATATTACAAAGCAAAAACAAATTGATAAGGCAAAGTCGGAATTTGTGTCACTCGCATCTCATCAATTGCGTACACCAATATCTGCAATGCGTTGGAACCTTGAACTATTTTCAACCGCGACATTGGCGCAGCTCAATGAGATGCAAAAATCGTATATTCTGAAGATTGAAAATACGCTCAGTCGGATGCAGTCGCTCATTGATGATTTTCTCAATGTATCAAAATTGGAGTTGGGGACACTCGTCGCACAACGTGCACCTTTTGACCTCACGCAATTCTTTTCGAGTATTCTTGATGAGTACCGTGTGTATGCGCAACAACGAGAAGTCGAGATAGCAACAAATTGGGGCGATACATTTGGTGAGTACGTTTCTGATTCACATTTACTCAATATGGCAGTTAGTAATGTAATGGGAAATGCGCTCAAGTACACACCAGAACACGGCACCGTGTATGCATTTACTGAATTGACCGATACTCAACTCACTATTCAGATACGAGATACGGGCATTGGTATTCCGGAAGAAGACAAAGAAATGATTTTTTCCAAACTCTTTCGTGCATCAAATACTCAGGTATATGGTGCAAGTGGAACAGGATTAGGATTGTACATTGTGAAGGAAGCAATAGGAATTTTGGGTGGGACGATAACATTTGAGTCGAAAGTGGGGCAGGGAACGACATTCACAATTGTATTGCCTAAATAGGCAATGAGTGTACCAGAGGTATGGTACTATTATTGTATATGGAAACATCACCAAAAAGCATTCTTATCATCGAAGATGAAGCGGATTTGCGAGAAGCTCTAAAAACCGTTTTTATGTATGAGGAGTTTACCGTACACACCGCCCCTGATGGGGAAGAGGGGCTCAAGACCGCACTCGAGAAAAAACCCGATATTATCCTCCTTGATGTTCTCATGCCAAAAATGGATGGAGTCACTGTACTTAAAAATCTCCGTGCCGATGAGTGGGGGAAAGGTGTGAAGGTTATTGTACTCACTGCGCTCGATGATCTTGAAAAAGTCGCAGAGATAATCTCCGCAGGAGGGGATGACTACATTGTGAAGACCAACATCACGCTCAGCGCAATTGCCCAGAAGGTGAAACAAAAATTAGTAGCATAGAATCATAGAATGGTTGGCGAGTATCAGTACTGTCGCAGAATATAAAAAAATCGCCGCCCAGATTCAGGCGGCGTTCTTGGTTGTGAGGTCTCAATTTCTGAGGGTGAGGCCGTACCAGAATGCTCTCCACCGTGCGCACACACTTTTTGGTGTGGGTTCAGGAAGGTGTGTATTTGCATCTCGAATTTTCTTGATGATTGGCAAATCAAACACCAATCCACACTGGCGCTGGTACCACCAGAGCTCACGCATGAGCTCAGAAACGTCGATGCGCACCCCACGCTCATACATCCAGGTGAGGAGATAATCGGAAATGATTCGAGTATTACCGCATGTATTTTTTGAAGTTCAGATTTGCCTCCGAATTGGTCGGCAAGTTCTCGAATGTCGGCCTCATCTCCGCCCGCACAGAACTTATTTGGTTGAAAAAGTCCAATGCACGCGGCAAATGTTGAACCGTTATTCTCGATTATTCTGGTCAGTTCAAGCAATCTCAGCGCTCGCCAGAGAGTGATGAGCTTGTACGAGAATGAGTAACCCCCAAAGAAAATAGGGGACCTTTTTTCATCGTAAAACTTCAGACCAATCCCAGCAACACCCCAACGGTTGACGCCCAAGAATGGTGTCGTAGAGTGAAGCCCTCCTTCAAAGATACGGAAGAAGCTTTCTCCCTCCAAACAAAAGGGGTTTGTTAGTGTCGATTTCAGCATTGTGAACTTCCTCCACGAAGATTGAAAATCTGGGTAAAAAGAACTCCAGTACAAATCACACTATACCATAGATATAGAAAAAGTAAATCTTTTGTCCCTGAATTCACACGAGCATTGCACAGAAGTTTGCAGGCTCATTGCACAGGTAAAAGATGGGTCCATACTCCGTCCATAGAGCACACAAACATATTGGATTAGAAGATCGGACAGTGAGGAAATGGGGACTGCGAACCGACCCCTTTTTCACCAACGTGCATCGCATATCCATTTACTTTTTACGTAACAGGTGGACGATAAAAAGTAAATCTCATTTAAGAGAAAAACCTTGACTATGTTTTCTGGTTTCTTCTTATTTTCTTCCACATGATGGACATCCGATGTCTGTCATGTGGAAGATATCGTATTGCTCGAAGTGTCGCTATTTTCTTCAGTGCATTGAGTATGCACATGCATAGTTCAGGGTATGCGTACAGATTTATACACTACGTTCAGTCAATCCAGTACTCCACGCAGGCCATCCGAGATGGCTTTTGAGTTGTGTATCTAAGAAATTGGTGATGAATGCATAGTCTGCGCGCTCGGACTCCTCTGTGAGGTCAAATGTGTCTTGTTTTTTGTGGAGCGTATCAGCAATCCAGAGGTACGCGATGTAATCATCAACGAGACCACGGTCTGCGTGGAGGGCGAGCACTTTGAGTGCTTGGAGATTTGTGTGCTCGCCCTTGTAGTGTCGCGCACTCATGTATGCATTTTCAACATCAGCGAGGTGAATGATGTCTGCGAGATCAACAGCGACTTGGATTGCACCAATGGTAATTTTGTAGGTATGATCCTTGTTTTTATGATGGGCTCCTGCGAGTATTGCTTCAATTCTAAAGCCAGCATTCTCGAGTATCTCACGCGAGTACGCATCGTGTGTCCGCATAACATCGAGCAGGGTGCTCTCGAGCGTGTGCCCACAGTGTGACAATTGCTGTTCTACCTCTGCACGTTTTTCGGGAGACATCTCGTGAAGGAGAAGACCGACGGGGGTAATTTCTTGTGGACGTATATGGAACGTTTCGTTGAGGTAGGAATTCAACGCCGTGCCTGAGGTGACGTTTTCTGGAAGTGTATATTTCTCAGTATTGAATTTTTCACGGAGTGTGGGGAGGAGGGTGTCTTCTCTATGCTCATACAGAAGGTCTGCACACTCACTGTCGCCGACCTTGTTTACCACTACCGAATGGGGGACTTCCACCTTTCCCACATCGTGGAGTAAGCACGATACGTAAAATTGCTTTAGCTGCACACCTTCGTCTTTGAATGAATCTGCAAGGACGATACCACTGAAGAGCACGGTTTCGACTTTCTCTTTCGCAATACTGTATGTATTGACACAGTGCCACGCTGTTTCAACGTCAAAGAGTTCCATAACCGTGAGCATTTCCCACACCTCGGGAGAAAGTTCATTTCCAAATTCACCCAGATCTTCTGCAAAAAGATTCTTTACACGTTCAATCTGTGATGCGAGTAGATTACTTTCACGAAGGCGATCGAGTATGTGCGTAAAACGGAGCGCATCTGGAATGAGTGTCTTATCAATCAACTCCAACAACTCCAAATCGCACGCTATGTTTCGCGCGTTTTGTTCTGCATGTTCACACAATTCATTACATTCATGGGGAGGGGCTATTGAGTCGAGGGCTTCAATATGGGACATGGATTATATGTTGAAGTGCGATGCGTACTGACCAACGAGGGGAAGGGGCTCTTGCTTCTTGTGGATGACATTCATGATGCCGATAATTGAGAGTATGAGAAGTCCAAGATTGAGTACCATAAAAATAGGTGAGAAAATAAAGCTAAACAAAATCTCACTCGCAACCCACAAGAGAACTTCGAGGACGAGAAGCACGAGCCCCTGTCGAATGTGAAATTTCACGACGGGATTCTCTTTTGCGGTGAAATAGGGAATGAGTACGAGAACACTAATATACGCGAGTATGCTCATGAGGGTTGTGTCATCGTGAGGGACTTCCGCAGGCTTTTGTGCTTCTGGAGCTACCGGTGCTTGTGTTGTTTCAATGTCGTTCATAGATAATTGATTACGATAATAAATAAACCAGCATAACTCATATAATTGTATGCTCTTTTCGGTACTCTGCAAATAGAAAAGTACTTGAATCATCGTGAATACATCACGAAAAATCCACAATCCCATCCTCCGTTGTCTGAAAACTGTTTTTCGTATCTATACAAGTATATGATTCTGTATTCGAGTATTATTCTGAATTTTATCCCCCAGGAGTGCACAGCATATACAGTCTCTATGAACAGGTAATACATGGGTTATACACTGATGCGTCGAGAGGTGATGCAAAAGCCGGAGCAAGCCATGTAGCAATTGAGCCATTCTTTTGAAGGAACCAGTGCACGTGAGTGATGAATTTTTCTTTTTCAAGCATACGTATGATGCAAACTGAAACAGGCGTATTATTTTCAGTACGAGTTGCGTTTTGTACCTTTTGTATAAACACATCGACGTAGTGCACACGTTTTGTTATTAGAGAAATTATTAATGTATTGAAAAAAGTTTTATGAAAAAAATACTTACAAGTCTCGCGATGATCGTCTTTGTAGGAGCGGTCGTTGCATCAGGAACCGGTGCGTTCTTTAGCGACACCGAAACCTCAACCGCAAACGTCTTCACAGCCGGCGCGATTGATCTCTCGTTGGGTTCAGTCTTTTCAAGCACTGCTAATGCTAATAGCGGTGGTTCAAACCCAGTTATTACAGATAATGCAAACCGAGCCCTCTTTAATTTTACTGACCTCAAGCCAGGTGATCTTGGTACGGTTACGTTTAAATTGAAAGTTACTTCAAACGAAGCATACGCATGTGCAGTGAGTACGCTCATGACTGGTGAGGAGAATGTTATTGTCGACCCAGAGGCAACTGCGGGCGATATCACCTCAGCAGCAGGACAGGGTGAACTTCAAAATTACATTCAGTTTGCAACATTTGCCGACCTTGATGTCGATGGTGTGTATGACTCAGCGACAGAACCAATAAATGTGAACCAATACGGTGGAGATTCAAATGGCTTTACGAATGCAGAAATATTTGGAGCTGACTCAGTTCCGGTTGCTGACCCATCAAGCCCAAACACATGGCTCACTATCGGGGCACTAGCTCCAACAGTCGAGTATGGAGCGGGTATGCTCTATTGCTTCGGTAACTTCACTACATCTGGGGCAGGTCCAGCGATGATAGTGACAGGTTGTAACGGTGGTGTAATTGGTACATACAACGATGCTCAGACTGACTCAGCTTCGGGGAGTATCACCTTCTCTGCCGTTCAGACACGAAACAACTCAGGCTTCCGTTGTGCACCAGCACCAGCACCATAAAACTAGTCTCCTCTAGCCGTTCTAAATCCGAGTTCGCTCGGATTTAGCGGGCTGAATGAGATTCAGTACAATTGTTTCTTTTGATTAACACTAAATTCATACTTGTATGCCACGCATTATTCTGAGTCTTGCACTCATCACCATCACAGGGAGCGCACTCGCGTTTGGAGCAACGAAGGCGTTTTTCTCGGACACCGAGACCTCGACCGCAAACGTGTTTACCGCAGGTGCAATCGATCTCAAGGTAGACAATGAGAGCTACTACAATGGTCTGTTTAACCAGAACACTTCGTGGGTCGACCCTGTAAATCTGACCGTGGAAAAATTTTTCAACTTTACCGACCTGAAGCCCGATGATTATGGAGAAGACACCATCTCACTTCACGTTGATACCAATGATGCTTACCTCTGTGCAAATGTCACGTTGACTTCAAATGATGAGAATGGGCAGACCGAGCCAGAAGCACTTGTCGATACCACCACGGGAGCAACACAGGGTGAGCTCGCTGGTCTCGTCAACTTCATGTGGTGGGCTGACGATGGCGATAATGTATTTGAAAGCGATGAACGTGTCATTTCTTCAGGCCCTATCGGTGGCCTCACGCTCGGCCAACCATACTTCCTCGCACTCGCTGACTACAATCAAAACATTTGGACAGGGCAGGGAGGGCCTGTTCCAGGACAGGTGACAAAGTACATCGCGAAGGCGTGGTGTTTTGGCACAATGGGAACAGCCCCACTCGCACAAGACGGAGGTGACCAAGGGCGTTCTCCTGCAGGGAATAATAATGGCAACAGTGTTTCTGGCGAACCAGAAGACGGTGGGTTCACCTGTGATGGAACGGCGCTCGACAACAAGAGTCAGACCGATACCCTCACTGCAAATGTGACCTTCGAAGCGGTACAAGCCCGCAATAATCCAACGTTTGACTGCAAGGGAAATTGTAAGATAAGCGAAGTGTTGACCCTCATTCCAGATAGCGGATTCGAAAGTCCAGAAGTCCCTGGTTCAGGTGCGTGGGATATTTTCCCTTCACCTGCAGGTGCGTGGAAGGTGAAGTGGCGTAACGATATCCCAGCAACTTTTGGCGATCAAACACGACCTGAGGTAGCTAACCTCGAAATTCACGAGGGTGTCCTCGGTACTCCATCTGAGGGAGATCAGTATGCGGAGCTCGATACCGACTGGGCAGGGCCAAATGGTGCTGGCTCAGGAGAGCCTGCATCGGTCACTATCTATCAAGATATTCCAACGGTGATTGGAAAAGCGTATCGAATCAAGTTTGCATTTGCAGCGCGACCAAATACACCAGCTTCAGAAAACCGACTCGAGACTCGTTGGGGTGGAAATGTGGTTCATGACACTGGATTTGTAGCTGACCCGAATGGTGGCATCGAGTGGCGACAGATTTCTGTTGACGTCGTCGCAACATCGACACTCACTCGACTTGAATTTACCGACCTCGGTACCGCAAACTCAGAGGGAACATTTGTTGATGACTTCCGCCTCTACACCGAGGTGTGTGAATAAGGTAAGACGCACCACAACAGGGGTAGTTCATAAAACAGTATGCAACGCACATATTCACGAATTGGAGTACGTATTGCACTCATAATTGGGGTGCTCGTGTTTCTCTTGTTCGCGTTTGTGTTTCGGAGCGAAGCGACGGGTATCACGTTTGCGACGAGCTCGGGTACGGGCCAAAGCGGGCTTGAGATGCAGATTGATAGTCGCACGGTATACAACGGGGTTATCCAACCGAAGCTCTCATGGGCGCTCAAAAATTTGAAACCATTTTGTGATTACTTCTTCAAATTTTTGGATGTAAAACCGGGAGATACGGGACAGAACACCATTAGTATTCACATCAAGAAAAATCCTGCATGGGTATGTCTCGATTTTCTCAATCTGAAGGACAGTGAGAATGGAAACAATGAACCAGAATCCAAAGTCGATGTGAATGGAGTGAAGGGTGGCGAACTTTCTTCAGGACTTGAGTTCTTTGGTTGGATGGATGATGGTGATAACAAGTACGAAGTGGGGGAGCGTGCACTCTTTGGTACCTCGACTCAAGTAGCGACGACGACACTTCGTGGTACGAGCTACGCACTCGCTGATGCACAACACGGGACCGCTTTCCCAGTGAATTCAACACGATATGTCGGTATTTCATGGTGTGCGGGTGATTTGAAGGTGAATACCGCAACCGGCGCGATTACCTGTAACGGTGCAACCTTAGGGAATGGCGTGCAGACAGACTCTATGAATGTGGACGTCTCACTCCGTGCAGTCTCATCGAAGGATCAGAAAACCTTCACGTGTGTAAAGCAAAAGACGAATGGCAACAACGGTCACGGAAATGACCGAGACCACAACGATGATTCAAACCCAGGCCACTCAAATGATGGTGACGATGATACCGACGACGATGGGGTCCCAGGGCATAGCGGAGATGGAAATTCGCATAATGACGATGATCACTCAGAGTGGCACGAAACACC
>DALYES010000003.1:0-23993 GCA_031972435.1 Minisyncoccota bacterium | reverse complement strand
ATACGATGAGTGTCTGAACGACGAAGACAACAAAGTAGCTGTGGTTAGTGGGTGAACTCTAATATTACTCATTACATTCTAGTATCGTGTCAGGACATAATAAATGGTCAAAAATAAAGCATAAGAAGGCAGCGACCGATGCCGTGAAGAGCAAGACGTTTTCAAAACACGCGAGTTTTATCGCTGTTGAATCAAGAAAAGCAAAAGGTGATATTACTTCTCCTGGACTTGCTGCTGCTATTGAGCGTGCAAAGAAAGACTCTATGCCAAAGGAAAATATTGACCGCGCGGTCGCAAAGGGAATGGCTGCAGATGGTGCATCACTCACGGAGGTTACCTATGAAACGTACGGTCCAGGGGGAACGGCAATCATCATCACCGCGGTGACCGACAATCCAAATCGTACAACACCCGAGATGAAGCACCTCCTCTCAAAGAACGGGTACCAACTCGGGGGATTGGGCTCTGCTGCGTGGGCTTTTACCAAAACTACTTCTGGATACACCCCAACAATGCCTATCTCACTGAATGAGGAGGATGGTGAAAAACTCTCAACTCTCATCGAGGCACTTGAAGCAAATGATGATGTACAGGATATCTATACCACCGCAGATGAAGTGGGCGATGAAAGTGAATAAATGAATAAGAAAATTACCCGCGTTCTTGCGCTTGATCCTGGATACGACCGTCTCGGAGTTGCGGTGATGGAACGACAGAATGGAAAGGAGGTGTTACTCCACTCTGAGTGTGTTCTCACGAAACGAACAGATGTACTCACCGAACGACTGCACCACATCGGTATTGCAGTTGAATCACTCCTTCACACTCATTCGCCTGATACAGTTGCTATTGAAACACTCTTCTTCAATACAAACATCAAAACAGCTATTGGTGTAGCGCAAGCGCGTGGTATCATCATATTCCTTGCACGAAAGGCTGGATGTACAGTGTATGAATTCGGCCCGCAAGAAATTAAAATTGCAGTGACAGGATATGGAAAGAGTGATAAAAACGCAGTAGTATCCATGGTAAAACGACTTGTGGTCAATGCACCGGTAACAGCACTCGATGACGAATATGACGCAATCGCTGTGGGAATTACCGCACTTGCACACCATGGGTGATAGTGAGCTCCTCATACCACCAACACCAGTTGCACAAAGTACAAACTTTTGATACAACAGACCCAATAAAAATTATTAAAACGAATCACGAACCATATGATCTTTTTTTCAGCACACAATGAACTAGTTACTTTTGAAGAGGAAGAGGACGCACTTGATCCCGCACTTCTCGGGGAACTTGATGATGAACTTGATGACGATCTTGAGGACGAGCTCGATCCACTTCTTAAAGAGAGCGCATTTGATGTTCTCACAGAAGAGACGGATGCTATTGACCCACTCGACGAATCGAATAAACCTTTTGACGATGATGAGGAAGAGGAGGATATGGACTACGACTCTTTCGATGATGAGGACGAGCTCTAGAAATTCAAAAATCGCCGGCGCAACGCGCCGGCGATTTTTGTATTATGGTATCAATTTCACAAATCGTCGCTTTCCTATTTTGAGAACAGTGGGCTCGGTGACTGACGTGGGGAGCTCAGACAACTTCTCTCCCGTCTCTGCATTACGCACACCACCCGCTTCGAGTAATCTCCGCATTTCTGCTTTTGATGCAACAATCTCGTGTGTGATGAGTTCCTCGATAAAATTGCCCCGTACTTCGAGCACCTCCTCGGGCACGTGCTTATCTTGAAACGTATCCACAAAGAATGTTTCACCGATGCGGGCTCCCTCTTCCCCATGGTACATACGGGTAACCTCATGTGCGAGACGCATTTTCATCTCTTTTGGATTTGCGCCGTTTACGAGCGCGTACTCCATGTCCGCAATAACAGAAAGCGGTGCCCGTGTGCACATGGTGAAATAGGTAATAATTTCTTCATCACGCATACTCATCACTTTTCCGTACATATCCTCTGGAGATGCAGTGAGGTTGATTGTGTTCCCCCAGCTCGAACTCATTTTGCGTCCATCGGTGCCGTTAATGAGTGTGGTCATGAGAATATTCTGTGCTTCTTGACCGAAATGAGGTTGGAGCGTCCTTCCCGCAAGAATATTGAATCGTTGATCGGTTCCCCCTATTTCAACGTCAGCTTGAATTGCTACGCTATCATACCCCTGCATGAGTGGATAGAGGGTTTCACGGAGTGATACACGCTTCCCTGCATCAAGACGGCGCTTGATGTTGTCACGTGCAATGAAGTCAGCAACTGAAAATAGGTCTGCGTGTTCGCCAATTTCGCGGTAGGTTAGTTTTTCAAGCCATTCAGAGTTATACCGAAATTCGACTTTGTTGATATCGAGTATTTTAGAAACTTGCGTAAGGTACGTTTTTTTGTTTTCTTCTACTTGTTCACGCATGAGCATTGGTCGCTCACTCTCCTTATCTGAGGTATCTCCAATAATGCCGGTGAAGTCTCCCACAATAAACACGACTTGGTGACCAAGTTCTTGAAAATCACGGAGTTTCAAAAGGGGGATGGATCTTCCGAGGTGAATATTGGGGCTTGTTGGGTCAATTCCTAATTTAATGCGAAGTTGTCTTCCTGAAAGTAATTTTTCTCTCAGTGAGTCATGATGAATCACTTCATCAACACCACGTGTAAGTAATTCTTCTATTTTCTCTCTGTTTGTATCTATTGTAGCCATAGTTTAGATACTACTGTATCACACATCCTCCATATTTATATATACACAATACAGTGCTACTATTGAGTCAATGGTGCGTATCATTACTTGGTGCAGACGACACAGTAAAGACATTTTTATTGATGTTTTAATTGGTATTTTTGTATGTGGCCTTATCGGTGCTGGTGTTTTACTGGTGTGGATTGCTACACTCAATATTCCCGACCTCTCCTCATTTGAAGAACGAAAGGTGCAACAGTCGACAAAAATATATGACCGCACTGGAGAGGTGCTCCTCTATGACTTTCACCAAGATGTTCGAAGAACGGTCGTCCCCTTTGACCAAATTTCTCGCCACATAAAGAATGCAACCGTTGCGGTGGAAGATGATACATTTTATGAACACTCCGGTGTCCGTCCACTCGCAATTCTTCGCTCTATGATTTCAAATGTCCAAAAGGGTGGTGGTCCATTTAGTGGGGCAGGTGGGTCAACTATCACACAGCAGGTGATTAAAAATTCTATACTCCAACATGAAAAGACACTTACTCGTAAGGTGAAAGAGGCAATCCTTGCATTTCGTCTTGAGCAGGTGCTCTCAAAGGACGAGATTCTGGGCCACTACCTCAATGAGTCTCCATACGGGGGGACTATATATGGGGTAGAGGAAGCGAGCCTCGCGTTCTTTGGAAAGAGAGCGTCAGATGTCACCCTTGCAGAAGCAGCCTACCTCGCGTCACTTCCACAACTCCCTACCTACTACTCTCCGTACGGAAACCATATTGATGACCTTGAAATTCGCAAGAACTTTGTGCTCGACAAGATGCTCAAACTTGGTTTTATTACCCAAGAAGAATTTGATGGCGCAAAAAATGAGCATGTGGAATTTAAACCACAAATTGCAAATGGCATCCACGCACCGCATTTTGTCTTTTACATAAGAGATTACCTTATTGAAAAGTATGGAGAGGAGTCACTCGCGGAACGAGGACTGAAAGTAATCACCACGCTCGATTGGAAACTTCAAGAAAAGGCTGAGGAAATTGTTAAAGAAAAAGCATTCTATAATGCAAAGACATACAGCGCAGAGAATGCTGCGCTTGTTGCTACTGATCCCACGAATGGCCAAATTCTCGTCATGGTGGGCTCGAGAGACTACTTTGATACCGAGATAGATGGAAACTTCAATATAGCCCTTGCAGAGCGTCAGCCAGGGTCTTCCTTCAAACCATTCGTGTACGCAACTGCGTTTAAAAAAGGGTACACGCCTGAAACGGTCGTGTTTGACCTCAAAACACAATTTTCAACAGCGTGTGCTCCTGATAATTTCACCTCTGAGGGTGAGTGTTACTCTCCAGAAAACTATGACCATAAGTTTCGTGGGCCAGTCACATTTCGAAATGCACTCGCGCAGTCCCTTAACATTCCTGCAGTGAAAGCGCTTTACCTCGCTGGTATTTCTGACTCAATTAAAATGGCACGTGATATGGGTATCACCACGCTCACAAACTCAAATCGATATGGACTCACTCTCGTACTCGGAGGTGGAGAGGTGAAGCTCCTTGAGATGGTAGGTGCGTATGGTACGTTTGCAAATGAGGGGGCTCGAAATGAACTCGCCGGTATTATTCGTATTGAGGATTCTGCTGGCACGGTATTGGAAGAACCAAAACCAAGCCCGAAGCGGGTACTCGACCCAAATATTACCTATGAAATTTCGGATATTCTTTCCGATAATGTTGCGCGAACCCCACTCTATGGTGCAAATTCAACACTCTATTTCCCAGGGCGAGATGTTGCTGCAAAAACAGGTACCACAAATGACAAACGTGATGCGTGGGTACTTGGGTACACCCCAAATCTTGTGGTAGGGGCATGGGCAGGAAACAACGACAATCGCTCAATGAGTGAAATCTCTGGGCTTATTGTGACACCACTGTGGCGAGAGTTTATGGATGAAGCGCTCAAGACACGTGATCAGCTCTCCTTCAAAAAACCTGCACCGATTGACCCCTCGATTAAACCTGTCCTCAGAGGGGTGTGGTTTGACGCAGGAGCCCTTGTTCAAGACACACCGCCCGATACCACTAGTGCTACCGAACTCAATCTCCAAAACGCAGTCTCTGGTGCACACTCTATACTGTACTTCCTCGATAAAAATGACCCGCTCGGCCCTCAGCCTTCGTATCCAACAGATGTGCAGTTCCCACTTTGGGAATACCCAGTCACGCTTTGGAAGAATTCTCTCATACAAGCAAGTGCGAGCTCTACAACACCCATAACGCCCGCAACGAATGACTCAAGAGACGAGGGGAGAAGGCACTAAAAATTTGCCAACCGGTAGGTATGGAAGACTTATTCCTAAGATTTATATAATATCTTTTGGAATATTCTTTTCACCAATTGTGTCTTTCATGAAACTGAGGATTGCTTTTTTGTGAAGTGTTATTTCTGTCTTAATCATCCCCGATGCGTGCACTGAGAGTGTTTGTGTTGATACATTGTATGTGCAGTGGGTTGTGGTAAGTGTAGCTCCACACTCCTCTTTCACCGCTTCAATAAATGCGGTGACCACAATACCCTGTGGGGCACGGAGGTTTTTTGTGTATTTCTTAAAAAGGTCTGAAACATGCACGATTCCCTGCCCACGTTTTTTGTTTGATTTAAAGTCCATGTTGAATAAGATTTTCTTTTGGTCTTATTTTTTATTGTGCGAGAAAAATATGACAGACCAAAAGTCGTGTCGCTACGCTCTGTGACTTTTAGGCCACAGGCTAGAAACAATAGTCGCTTGTTGCGTCATAAAATCCATTTTGAATAGGATTTTCTTCCTTGGTTATAATTTTGATTATGAATACAAAATTATAACAGGCCAGAAACAATAGTCGTTGCACTCCTTTGTTTCTAGGCCACTCGAAAAATATACAAGCTTTGCAAATACTGGCACCTTCCGTTTTTCTTCCGTGGGGAAGAAAAACGGAAGGGCTCAGAAATTATATTCACTTGTTGCGTCTGAAAATTTATTAGGGATAAAATTTTCAGACGGACTCGAAAAATATACAAGCTTTGCTTGTTATTTTTCGGTCATTTGTTCATTGGCATCACGAGGTACCGCAGAGAGGTGTCGTGAATATTCTCAATCACCATTGGTCTGCCAATACCTGCACACTTAAGAAGAATACTATCACTCTGAATATGAGGAATTGCCTCAATAATGTACCGCTGGTTAAAATTGAGTGTGAGGTCTTCCCCTTCAATGTGTGCCTTAATTGATTCTGTGGTTGCACCAGCGTCCCCACTCTGTGCTGACAAACTACACATACCATCAGAAATGGTGAGTGTGAGTTGCATAAACTTGTTGAGGAAAATATTTGTTTTTTTAAGTGCGTGGGTGAAATCACTCGTGAGAGTGGTAACTGTTGTTTTATACTCTTTTGGAATTATTTGTTCGTAATCAGGAAATGTTCCTGTTATGAGTCGTGAGGTAATGTAAATATCACCCACCGTGAGTGCACATTGATTTTCAGTAACAAATAATTGTATGTCACCGGGTGTGTCCTCAACAACTCGTGCGAGCTCGAGTGCATTTTTGTACGGAATGAGTATTGGTTCATTGAGAATGAGGTTTTTTTGTGGAATTGTTTTTTCCATAAGACGGAATGAGTCGGTGGCTACAAATGTGAGGGTGTGCTCTTTTTTTTGATGGATGTACACACTACCTAGTTCTGGCTTAATAGAAGATTGTGATGCAGTGAATGCGGTTGTTTTAATACCGAGTGCAAAGAGTTGCCCTTGGATAACAAACGGAGTACTGGTGATGTGGGGAATACTAGGAAAATCAGCAGAAGAAATACTCTTTATCTCTGTCCGAGAATCACGCGCTTCCACAATAAGAACATCATTCTCTGTTGTACAGGTAATTGTAGGTTGTGTAATAAAATTTACAGTCTGCATGAGTATGTGTGCAGGAACCGCAATAACCCCCTCCTCTTCAACATTCACATGAACTGTTCCCTCAATACCAATTTCAAGATTTGTTGCTTTTATACACAATGTCTCTCCCTTCACCTCCAAAAGAACACACTGGAGTACAGGAAGAGTGATATGTTTCGTGCTCACTTTAGAAACAGTCTCGAGAATCTGTTTCAACTTCTTTGTCTCAATAGTGATGTGCATAAATATTCTTTAATTTTTTCTTTTAAACAACTTTTACGTATTATTAGTGGTGTGGATGTGTGGATGAAAAGTATTTTATGGTTACTACTATATGTTTTTTAATGGTATTTTTTGTATAGTGTTGTGCATAGTGTGTATGAAATTGTGTATAAGTATGTGCTATAGATTGTAGGTAGATACACATGTATACAATGTTGCATATACCACCTATGTTTTAAGATGTTTATACAGGGGTATTTCTCCACCCATACACACTCCTATAAAGAACTTTTCCCCACCTACTCCACACTATTTCAAAAGGAGTCGAATTTGTGACACCTCTTCTTCAAGCTCCGTACTCTCTCGTATCTCATGTTTAATTTTTTCACACGAATGAATCACCGTGGTGTGATCACGACCACCAAGTTTTTGTCCAATTGCAGGGTATGATACCTGGAAGTCTTCACGGAGAATGTACATAATTAATTGACGAGGTTTCACCACCTCCTTACGCCGAGTTTTTTCGTAGATGCTCGCTGGGTCAATATCAAAGTATCGCGCAACCTTATCCACCACATCAGATACCGCGAGTGACTTTCGTGGTCGTGTACTGTTTTTAATGAGCATTTTCACCTCATCAATATTGAGCGTCCTCCCAAGAAGCTGGGATTGACAGAGAATGGTATTGAGCGCTCCCTCAAGTTCACGAACATTACCATCGATGGTATGAGCGAGGTGTTCCACCACATCTTCATTTAAAGTGAGACTATTTTGTGCAGCTTTTGACCTTAAAATAGCCCCCCGTGATTCAAAATCTGGCTCAGGAATATCCACAATCATTCCCTGTGCAAAACGTGATTTGAGACGGTCCTCCATATTGGACATGAGTGCAGGGTGCACATCGCTCGAAAATATAATTTGTTTGTTGTTGTCGTGCATCGAGTTAAAGAGGTGGAAGAGCTCTTCCTGTGTCTTCTCTTTGTTCATTAAAAACTGCACGTCATCCATAACAAGAACATCGTACTGACGATACTTGTCTTTAAAGCCGTTTGCAGTGCCGTTTTGGAGTGAGTTCATGTAGTCAACAGTGAATCGTTCACTCGTGACATAAAAGACCTTCTTACCCGCTCGCTTCAGCTGGTTCCCTACTGCTTGTATGAGATGCGTCTTACCATGTCCGGTCTTCCCGTACACAAAGAGTGGGTTGTATGCAATACCAGGCTTATTCACGACGGTACGCGCTGCAGCGTGAGCTAGCTCGTTGTATGGGCCCACAACAAAATTATCAAAAATGTATTTCGGGTTGAGGTTGTCACTCTTGTTGATGTAGTACTCCTCAAGGGGAAGTGCTGCATTTACCGTTTGGCGACGTGATGTCTCGGGCCTTTTTTCAGAGCGTTGGATGACCGCATACTCGACACTTCTCGCGTGGGGGGTGAGGTCGCGAAGTGTTTTTAAAATGAGCGTCTGAAATTTGTCCGCAACCCAATCACGGACGAAAACACTCGGCACACCGAGAGTGACTGTCCCGTCTTCAACAGAAACAATCTGTGTGTCACGGAACCATGTCTTAAAGTTTGCGGAGGTAATGGAAAGTTCTATGCTGACAAGAGCATCATCCCATAATTTTTTTACATCAATCTGTTCCGTTTGGATGATATTGGTTGAGATGTTTGAAATGGAACTCATAGAACTCAAGTGGAAATGCTAAACGACAGTGAGTATTATACGGGCCTGTGGAAAAGTGTAAATACTCAATTAAAAAACGGTGCATTTAGGCATTGGTGTGCACAGAGCGTGTGCACAGCGTGGGGACAGTTGTGTATACGATGTTTGTCAAATACCAAACAGTCACATCAAAATACATGTCGCCACAGCAACACAAGCACAGGGCCACCCTTCGCAAACCTGAGAAGGGCGGCCCTGTACACAGGGTTCCATACCACAATCCCCATGGCCTCTGCATACGGGAATCTTCGGTCGTATTGATTAAATACTGTTTGTGGTGTAAAGTGTGTCCCACAGAGATATTTACATGTATGCCAAAACGAACTTACCAACCAAAAAAGCGAAAGCGAGCAACTACTCATGGTTTTCTCGTACGTTCTGAGTCAGCGTCAGGGAGCAAGGTACTTGCACTCCGTCGTCGCAAGGGACGTGCAAAGTTGAGTGTGTAGTATGAGGGTATTTGGGTCACCAAATACTTCAGCATAGTACCATTTGACGCCATCGTACTGCTTTTTTGCGCTATACTTACACAATGCTTCCAAAAAAAGAACGATTGAGCAGGAGCGAATTCAATCGTTTTTTTTCTGTAGGGAAACGATTTCACTCTTCCCTCTTTACCATGGTCTATGTGCCAGATTCCGTACTCCACGCTTCTGTGGTGGTTCCCAAAAAGGTTTCAACCAAAGCAGTTGTCCGCAACAAGATACGGAGACGAATATATGATATTGTTAGACAGCATCGCTCTCGGCTAAGAACACAGGGCGTGTTTATTTTTCTTGTAAAACCAGCAGTAGGAGGAGCTTCCTATGAAATGTTGAAGAAAGAGGTGGGGGCGAGTATTAGTAAAACGCAGGCGTCGTAATGTTCTCTTGTTGATAAGCACTCTATGACTTATATTTGGCACACCATATTTTTTGACCCCGTATACAATAGTCTCATCTTTTTTATCGATGTCGTACGAAATGGGGATGTCGGACTCGCAATTATCTGTACCGTTATACTCGTCAAATTGATTATTCTCCCTATTTCTCTCAAAGCCGCACGTACACAGTTAGTAATGCGAGAGCTCGAACCAAAACTCGCAAAACTGAAAGAAACATACAAAGACCAAAAGGAGACTCAAGCAATCAAAACAATGGAACTCTACAAAGAGGCAAAGGTGAACCCCTTTTCAAGTATCCTCATGCTCTTCCAAATACCAATCGTGATTGCACTCTATTTAGCGGTGTATCGGGGTGGAGGAATACCACTTCCCGCTATCAATACCGCTCTCCTGTACTCATTTATACCTACACCAGAGACTATCAACATGGTGTTCTTGGGGTTTGTGGACATCACCAAAAAAAGCATCCCGCTCGCACTCATGGCAGGTATCACACAGTACATTCACTCACACCTCGCGCTCCCTACCCAGAAACCCCGTGACCCAAAAGCAGAGCCAAATTTTAAAGAAGATTTTGCACGAAGTATGCAGGTACAGATGAAGTACGGTATGCCAGTCCTCATTTTCATTGCTGCGTACACCATTTCTGCAGCAATAGCTCTTTATTTCACCATAAGCAACATCATGGCTATTGGGCAGGAGTATGTAGTGCGACACAAAGGACTCAAGTTGCCAGTCAACAAGTAGGTACACAAAAAAGCAGTCCGCCTCAGAGGCGGACTGTTTTTTGTGTAGAACCAAAGGTTGTTCTATAGTGTCGTATCAAACATCCAGAGCGTGTTGTCGTTTTTGTTGATGAAGAATATGCGTTGTCCATCTTCATCTGCGCCGATATGCGCAATGTCGATAGCACGTCCACTCACACTTTTAAAATTAACGAGGGCAGTCGCGCGTCCTTTCACAACATCAACTTCCCACAGTACATCATCGAATGAAACCGTCCCCATGTACCAGTCGTCGGGGAATGTTTGTGTATTGAGTGCATCTTTTGGAATACCACAGTACACAAATGATTCTCCCGAGGTACATTTTTCTGTTATAAAAGCGAGTGGCTGTGGCACCTTGGTATTGTCACTCAGTATTGCAAAAGAAAATATTTCAGAATAAGCATTATGTGTAACCATAAGACCATCTCCAGTCGTAAAAGCCATAAGTCCCGGTTCACCGTTTGTTACATACACAAGCTCATTTTTGAGCAATCTATAGAGATACCCTGTCTGCTTAGCTGTTGGGGTGGTGTACACATACGTAGGGTTGCCCCAGAGGACGTGTATGTCTTGGAGTGGAATGGTAAATATCTTTGTACTCGCTCCCCGCTCAATGTTGTATGAGTATCCCACCGAACCGTAATCCCCCTTTACAATAAACTGGAGTGTCCCTGTTGCGTGTGCAAAAGCCATGTTTGATGCACCAGTCGGAAGCGCAACTCCAGAAAACTGTTCTCCTTTGGTAACACGTCCGGCAAGTGTCTTGGTCACTTGTCCATCCATCATAGAGACAGCAACATAGGAACTATCCGGAGAAAATACCGCAGAGCGCGTACCAGGGATGGTGGTACCACTCAATAATGTTTCAACACCTGTTGCAAAATCAATAGCGTAGATGTGCCCTGTTCCCTGCTCTACATAGCGAATGCCACCCTCCACAAAGCCCGCTCCTGCCACAGGACGTGTGGTGAGCTGTTTGAGTGCTTGTGAGGCGCCTGATTGTGAGGTATCTCCCGTATCCACACGAGTGTCCTCAGGGAGAACTGCGGGCGTGGTGGCATCCTTCCCTGCACCAAAACGTGCAAATATCTCACCGCTGTTTGCCGGCTTTCCAAAAGTGAAGAGGTACGCCCACACACCAAGAATGAGTAGTATGATGAGAACGCCGATGGTTATCAATATAGATTTTTTCATATTTTATGGGTCTACGAAAGTTCCAGAAATAGTACACCGTGAATACTGACTCATTCCGCCTTCTCCATATACTTCTGTAAGAGTGCCACCAAGACGATCACATTCTGTTTTTGCACAACCAGAAGTCAAGTCACCTCCACCAAATGTACAATTCTCTACAGCAAAAGTCGTAGCCCCAGCTTCGGTAGACCCATTTGCATCACCAGAAATTGTACCATCACTTCCCACTGAGTTGACGTTATTTGTCTGGCTACTTTTCCCTGTCCCCGTAAAAGGGACCATGTGCACTTTACTTCCAACATTTTTGAGTACGTCAAGATTCAAAATTTGAGGGTTGATGGTACCAAGGACGAGTGCGGGAAGAAGGAGTATTGCAAGACCAAGGAGCACCCCCTTAATATCTTTTTTTGCTTCTGCTTTGTCGGTCACCACCCCACTCATGCTGTACTTCACTCCTGCCAGAGCAATACGTACCACCGCAAACATAGCGCCAACACCAATCGTTATTTTGTAGATGTCATTGATGTAGTCAGGAAGAGAGGAATTTGTACTGACTCCCGGAATACCAATGAGAGGAACATATGTTGGAGAAGAGTCAGCAGCGAATACTGTGGAGACCGTATACAGGTACACAAAAATAACCAATAAACCGAGAAGCGATCCTGTAGAAAAAATGGTGCGGTGGATGTGCATATGTTAAAAAATATAATCCAATGATTCACGAACGTACTGGGGGAATGTTGCATCCATCACTGCCTGCAACGAAACAGTTCCCTCCCCCACACCTCCACTTTTTTTGAGAGTAATCGCATTCGGAAGCTCTGGATCAGGGGCAATTTCATTTCCATCCAATTCCCACGTATACTGCACTTTTTTACCTTGATTGAGAGTATTCATAAAGTACGGCTCACCATAGAGCGTGGTCTCATCTCCAATGAGTGAAAAAGGTGAAGACACTGCCCGTTCCCCGAGGCCACGGAGTGAGCTGTATTCATAAAAATGAAGTTCTGGCTCAACAGGATCAACGGGAATTACTTTTTTACCAATACTGACTCCTTTTCCATTAATCACCTCAACAGATAACTCAGAATCGGCAAATTGAGGCATAGTGTAATACAAGACATTTTTACCTTTTACGGGTCCTCCCATAAGAACCGTCGCATCCTCAGACCACTTATATGAATACTCGCTTTTATCACTTCCTGTAATATCGTGGACTACTGCAATAACCCGTATTGGTGCCAAGCTACTGGGGAGGGCACGACCGTTATAAAAAGAAGGAACATGTGTATCTGCTTCTATAATAATATCAATACTCGTGGGGACAATCGTGATTGTCGCCGAGAGTGATGGAGCATTTTTTTGTGAAAGTACCACACGAACATCACGTTTCTCTCCCAAAGAACCTGACTGCACCGTAATTGAGCGGTAGTTTCGTGAACCAATCATTTCAACCCCATCCACAAACCACTGAATGGTTGCACCGAGTGTATCGATACTGTAATCATCGAGCGATACAAGGACAGGACTGTTTGGCTCAGGGAACTCTGGTGATGTGTTGAGCGTAATTCCCGCACCCTCTGGAAGAAGCTGTGCGTGTGCAAAAGGAGTCAAAATAACGGACAGGGAAATACTGAAAAAGAGAACAATGAACGGCGAAACGTAATAAAAACGGGAAAACATAGTAGGTATAGTTTACGTAAGTGTACCACGAAGACCTCCCATTTTTTTAATTTTACCGAAGACACACATGTAGATAACCCACACGAGGAGAAAAGGAAATATATTCGTTCCGGGAAAAATATTGAGCCCAAGACACACTGCAGTAACAAATATCGCAATTCCCCCACTACTGACGATACTGATTCCTCGTGATTGGAAGTAAAAAATATAGCTAAAGAAAACTCCAAAAGTTATCACAAGTACAACACCCCAGCACAAATATCCAATGAGCTCAAATGGAAGTTTGTTTGGGAAGTCAACTACAAGTCCCAGTAACTTACCATACCAAGTCGTATCTCGCGTCTCAAGTAATTTTCCATGGATAACAAACGCGAGGAAGGAAAATACCGCAAAAGGAAGCTGAAACATGTATGCCGTGCAGGCTACCCAGAGACTCGTTGTGAGTAAGGTTCCGCGCGTCACCATATCCTTTGCTTCAAGGGCAGTTTTGAGAGCCGACCCCTTTTCTTTTATCTGTTGGATACGAAACTGTTCCGCCTCCAGTTCCTGTTGTTGGACCGCTTCCTCTTCAGCGACATAGGCAAGAGTCACTGCTTCTTCATTTTCTGCCTGCTGAATTAACTCGTCGTTCGCGGCTTGTTGAACCGCCTCATCATTTGCGGCTTTATTTCCCCACTTTGTCTCGTAGAGTTTGCCCACCGGCTTTCGAGATTTCAATTGATCGACACGTTTTTGCACGTTTTGTATGCCCCGCTCTGTGTCCGTGCTACGCTGTGCTGATTGAGAAGCCATGGTGTTTATGTCTTATTCTTGAGTTCAAGACGAGCTTGTTTTATTTGGAGAAGTTGTGAGGGGTCAGAGGTAATAATCTGGCTCTCAGTGTATGAGGCCTTTACCTTAATAGATACATGTTTGAGACCGACGAAGAAAATACCCTCCCCCACCCCTGATTCGAGGAGCATGAGGCGCTCCTCATCGGTCAAATTGAATACACTTTGGAGTGTTTCAACTGCCGTCGGTGATTGTTTCATGAGGAGTTGTATGGATGAGTTAGTAATCATAGGCACCCCATATGGTGAGCGGAGGAAATCATCCACATCCTGTGTGATGGTAGAGAGACCGAGGTAGTATTTGCGACCGCGTTTTGCGACACTGTGGAGAAAAGAAGCGGTGTCATCAGATTTGAGCATCCACCACGCTTCGTCGATGACGAGGAGTCGTTTCTTGAGCTCACGGCGCACCGCACCCCAGATGTGGTTGGTGATAATGTACATGGCAATCGTTTTGAGATCTTCCTCCATATCACGGAGTGAAAAAACGACAAATTTTTGATTGATATCAACGTTCGTTGCTTCATTCATAAAGCCAGCCCACGTTCCTGAGGTGTACTTTGTAAGGCGTTGGACGAGTGACTCACTCCCCTCCATACCCGCGAGTACCATTTCAAAGTCGGTAAGGAGTGGCGGAGTGAGTTCGCGGTAATCGCCAGAGCCCGTGATGTCTTTGAGTGCGTACACCTCATGGAGAGCATTATCGATGATTGCATCCTCTTCGGGAGTGAGACCACCGAGCATGAGGCGGAAGAGTCCAACGAGCTCGATGATGTGTGAACGGAGGAGATCTTTTGGGTTTTCATCAGAGAGTGGTACAGGAAGGTCGAATGGATTAATGTGATGTTTTGATGAGAGTGAAATATTGAAAAAACGCCCTCCCGTGGCTTCGGTGAGAAATTCGTACTCGTGCTCAGGGTCAATCACAATAACCTCAACACCAAACATAAGCGAACGTAAAATCTCAAGCTTTGTGGTAAATGATTTTCCTGCCCCCGATGTTGCAAAGGTGACTGAGTTATAGTTGGTGAGTTTAAATCTATCAAAGAGGATTAAAGAACCATTCTGTCTATTTAAGCCGTAGAGAATTCCCGTGTCAGAGGTAAGGTCAAATGAGGTGAATGGGAAAAAGCTAGAGAGAGGAGACGAATTGAACTTACTGTGCACGAGGAGTGTATCGCTTACTGTTGGAATAACGCTCAAAAAGCCACTTTCCTGTTGAAAAAGTGCAGGTTTTAAATACACAAGTCGAGTATCAAGCATTCCCTTTACATCGGCCTCAATTTTATCCAAACCCGCTTCAGTATCAGAGTAGAGTGCAATGTAGAGTCCCACATTAAAGAGCTTTTCTTCGGCTTGCTGGAGTTTATCTCGAAGATCCTCGAGGTTGTTATACGCAGCATCAAGTTGTGGGTCACGCACCATTCCCTTGTTGGCACGTTCATTGATCTGACTCTGTACTTCAGCTACCTTTTTTTGGAATTTCTTGAGTGTTTCTGCAGTATCGATAGGGTGAATGACAATGGTCACATCAATCTCGCGTTGTAGGTTGATAATAGGCTCTAACCAGCCGTCATTGAGGTAGCGTGGGTATGAGACAGCAAAAAAGATGCGCACAAAGCGCCCACTCACGTTGAGGTGACGTGGCGTTACACTGAGTGCAGAAGGTGCAATGACATCGGGGAGAGAGAGAGCAACATTTTGTGGCTCTACCTGCGAGTCAGCAAGTTTCTTTTTTTGAATAAAATCAGTAAGTCGCATAATTATCGTTGAGGTGCTTTTGATAAATCGGTTGGGTTGAAAATGTGATAGTACAGTTCAGTCAATTCCTCTGTACCAAGCGAAGCGACACGAATACCTATACGTGAAAGCCCATCTTGAACAATCGAAACACGCTGTTCAAGTTGGGAGCGGTCTTCAAAAAATTTATCCGAGCGTGACTCCGGTGTTGATTTTTTCTTAAAGAACTTGAGGAACCCCTTCACCTCAACCCCAACAGGAGCGTAGGGCACTATGACAAAAAAGTTTTTTGCCATAATCGCATTATCGGTGGTAAATTCAGAAATAAACTTCATGTATTCATGCAATTGAATACGCATGAGGTCATTGTCTTGAAGTGATTCACGACCTTGGAGGAGCTCGAGGTATGGTCGAATATCGAGACGGCGCGATTGCACATAGATTTGTAATGAGAAATCAACTGAGTTAAAAAATGATTGGAACTGCGACAAAATCGCCTGTTGCTCTTCTGCCGACTTGAGGGCAAAGTTAATGGATGATGCGAGCAGTACCATACAGAGCTGTCCATCCTTGAGAACCACGGTATCATCATGA
Organism: Minisyncoccota bacterium; assembly: GCA_031972435.1. Lineage (GTDB taxonomy): Bacteria > Patescibacteriota > Minisyncoccia > Phycocordibacterales > UBA918 > Damh-18. The sequence goes on along the minus strand of DALYES010000003.1, from coordinate 7,723 downwards.
ATATCCGCTACGGGAACAAATTTTTGTGAAGCATTTTGAGTAATCATAGGAATTATTCAGGAAGATGAAGCTCTAATTTACGCGATAGTGTAGTAAGTGTGTTTTGAGGTGGATGAGCTCCGTCATGTAGCACTATTTCAGGCTCAGCAATCGGTGCTTCGGTTTTTGTAATAACTGTTTGCGCCTCCTCCCTTCGCCAGAGATACAGGCGCGAATGGGTAAAATACGCAACTGCTGATTCAAGAAATATAGAAAAAGGACGATTATTCACGCGATGAAATGCGAGTGCCCCCACGAGTCCAATAACAGGAAGCGAGAGGATAACTGCAACGATGAAGTTGAGGTTTAGAAGGAAAATAATACATAGACCGACTCCTCCGGCAAGGTACACAAATTGTTTCCACGTGAGGGGGCCAATTATTTTGTCCTCGATTTCAATAAACTGTGGAACTTCAAATCGCATTGTATGTATTGTACCTTAGTCCGCACACACACCGAAGGAGTGTGTGCGGATAGTCACTACACGTCCCTACTCCGGTTGCTTTGGAGGTACCAGAGGAGTCTCTGGTACTGATGGTGTACTGAGTGATGCAATATCACCTGCCATGGTGCGTGCGGGAGCGAGTGAGCGGAGTACCTCTTCTCGTGTGAGTGGGCGCACCCCTCCCTCAGATGCGGTGACGGTCTGGCTCAGTATTCCCTCAGGGCGAAGCTCAAGTTTTTCGCGAAGGTCCTTGGGGGCCTCGGGAATTTGGGGAGTGGAGACAGGTTGCGGTACTGCGGGTGTCGTTTTTGTCCCCGAGAGATATCCAACAATCTCAGACATGATACTCTGAACGGAATTGTTCGACACCCCAATCTCTGATACCAGTTTCGTTTCGATTACATTTTGTGGATAGAAACCGAGGATGTAGTCACCAATGAGATTAACAAAGTCGCGATGTTTTTCTGGAGAAAAAGACTGACTATCAGAAATCCTTCGAAGTATCTCACCAAGAGCCATGTCTGCATAGTGGTCTTTCACGGATTGACTTGCTTTTCTGTACGCAGTGATGCGTTTGTTTCGTAATTCATTTTCCATAGCTATACATATTGTTGACCTGCTGGAGTGTTCTTGAAGAACTTTTTGAAACTTGCTGTTTTTGCTGGGTCAGCAGCCCATACAGTCTCAACATGTCCTTTAATGGTAGCTCGGTCAGTAGCTTCCACACTATCATTATCAAGCATTTTTGTAAGAACTCCCTGTGTGAGGAATCTTGCAGAAGCGTAGTCCTTGAGAATATCACCAGGTAGTTTCGCTCGTTCTGTCTCACTCGTGATTCTACCAAAGAGCGTTGATGCTCCTGCTCCCGCACCACCAGTATTGAATTCAGTTATGAGGTCAGCTTTTCTCTTGTCCTTGAGGCGAGCCTTTGCGGTTGTCGAAAGCGACATATCATCGATCTGCTTGCTGGTGAGTCTTCCTGCATGTTTGTATGCTTCATCAAAGCCAATTGCGTCAATATCTTTTGCATCGGCTTTACCAATGACGCTTGCAATGGTTGCTGTAGGTGCACGTCCAGCCGCCACCTCTTTTCTATTCTCAGTATCAACGAGACGTTGCTGGACAGCAGTAGAGCGAGTTTGTCGCAACTTATTTTTTTCGCTATCGTCAAGTTTTTCAGCATCCACCTTCATGAGGCCATCAAACTGGCTTGCTGAAAGATTTCCAAGAATAACAGATCGTTCTGCTTCACCTTTGTGTTTTTTAAGGAGAGCCAACGTTTGCTCCGTTGATGCACTGTTCATTGCCTGCTCCATCTCCATCTTTGCTGTATCACTATTAGTGCGAGCGGTATCTTTTTGTGCCTGTGTTGCACCAGAGCCAGGAGCATGGACACGTGCATACTCTGCATCCATTCGCGCACTTTTAGCGACAGCACTGGAAATTTTTGTGACCTCTGCTGCGTGTGCATGCTTTCGATCTACTTCCTTGCCTTCCTTTTCTGCGGCATTACGAGACTTCGAACCACCATAAGTGGCATTAGCAGCTTCATTAGCAGCGTAATTAATACCAGTCACTCTCGAAGCACCAGCTAATGTTTTAGAAATAGCACCACCATTGTATCTCGCATTTTCTTGCCATTTTGCGAAACGATTTCCAATTCTTCCTATGGTATTTCTTCCCGCAGCACCCCCAGCTTTTTTTAACGTACCAACTGCCATCTCACCGCCCACTGCGCCCATTTTTTTGGCAATGGTGAGAGATTGGATGAGGAAGAATATTATGACAATAAAATTGAGAACCATCGAATAAGCATCAACTGATGTGGGTGGAGCCCCAAGTTGTGATGATAGATCACCTCCTTTCATCGAAATGATAAGACCCTGCGTGAGTTTGACTGATATAAGTACAAGGAGCAGATATACGGGGGCAAAGAATGCGTTTGAAAAAAGTTGTTTCCAGAGGTCACTCGCAATTGATTCAAGCTTTGGAAATACAGGAGCAGCAAAGAGGAATGGTGCTCCAAGCATAAGAAATATGAGTACAGCAAAACGGACAACAAGCATGACGGCAGCAATCGCAAAGGTAACTGCAATGACTATAAACATGAGCGCTCCCATCACGTAAAACCAAAAACCTCCAGCTGTTGTAATATTCGTAAAGTCCACAGGCTTCATATCAGCAGAATAAAAAGACGAAACACCCATAATTTGCATTATTGCTCCCGTCACTGAGCCGGTACCATCGGTCATCGCTTGATAGATTTTTAAGGCGGTGAAGTTGGAAACATCAACCACAAATTTCACAATGAAAAGACTAAAGTTAATGAGGAGCGCACCAATAATAATCCTTGCGAGGGTGCGTTTTACCGTAGCGCTCTCTGGGTCAATAATGGTACGAATACCGAGGTAGATAAAGCCAAAAATAAATAAAAGGTTACAAATATCACGCAAGAGCGTCCACATTTGAGTAATTGAGCTACCAAAACTATTTTGATTTACCATGACGCCCATCTCAAATACAAGATGTTTCAGCGCAGCATCAAACAAAGTTCCCGCAAGCATTGCAAAGAACGCACCGATTTCCAAAATTATGTTTCCAATAAATTGGATAACTTTATTTTGCTCCGTTTTTCCATTCTCGGGGGGTTTTGTTGGTTTTGCATCAGCGTTATTTGTAACCGTATTAGTATTGGTGGTCGTCTGCGATGTACCGTTTGTACCACCAGTTCCATCAGTACCACCTGAACCGCTTGTACCACTACCACTTCCATTCGAAAGATTTGCACCAGCACCCCAGTCATCGTAGAAACCATCAGTACCACCTGAACCGCTTGTACCACCACCTGCACTATCGGGAACATTATCTGTGCCGTCAGATGGCATATTTTGTGCATACACCTCTGAAGCACGATACGAAAGTCCAGTCTCTACACGCACGTCACTCCCCCGCTCCACTGCCGAGCGTGTGAGAGACATCGAAATCGGTGAGAGGAAGAATACACTCACCAAAATACCGAGAATTCCTGTGGTGAATGCGTTTTTGCGTGGTGTGAATTTCATAGGTTGTGTATGAACAAAGATACGGTCTATGGTGTGCTACTGGTACTTGTACTACAGTCAGTGTCTATTGCCTTTTGGAATGCAGAGACTTCTTTAACAAGATTATCTCGAGTGGTGTAAGGGCTGGTATTTTGAAGTTCAGCATTTTCCGTAATGAAACCATCGGGGATACCAACAGATGCTGTGTACGAGCTGTAGCCATTCATAAGGTTACCCTGTGCTTCTGTGGCACTCGTTGCACTGTATTTTGCAAAGAGCGTTGTGTCTCCACTCCCACTACTCAATGTTGCGTAGTCATTTTTGTAATCAACTATTTTTGTAATAATTGTATTATTTGAGGTGAGCTTGTTTTGTGAAGCAGTGAGCTGGCTCTGGAGAGAAGAGGTGAGTGTTCCATTAGGGCTCGTACACTTAGGATACGTTGTACTCATGTACGTGGAGGCATTGGTGATGAGTGAAGCCATGCTCGACCGGTAGCTGTTATTTTCTGTAACCATTTGCATATCTGAAGTAAATGCCGTTCCTCCTCCTTGAAGACCCATTGCGTTTGACTGCGTCTCGAGAGCACCCCAGTAGGCATCACTCCCCACAGTACTCGCACCTCCCGAAGCCCCCATACCTGCAAGACCGCTCGCACCACTCAACATGTTGCTCACCAAGGTGCTAAAGAGTGTTGCAATGAGCTCATTGATTTCGTCTGCTGCCACAATACGATCAGCGGCGAGGCCGAGCGATTTATTGAGTTGCGTTTCAATCACCTTTCCTGGGGTTACCACTTTTCCATCTTTATTCTTTGAGAAGAAACCCTGACCAAATTTAAGCAGGTTCATTTCCTGTCCTTGAGCTCCTCGAATACTCGCTTCCATATCAAGCTGAGCATTCATCGCAGCGCTATAGGGATTGTTGTTTGGTACAAGAGCAACATTAAACCACTGTGCCCATCCACCTGTTTGAAATGAGCCATTGGTGAAGGATCGCATGTTTGCAATGGAGCCGGTCAAGGTACATTTTGTGGTAGGGCGTGTGGAGTTTTGGTACTGCGCCATGAGGGCTATTTTGATATTGAGCTGGAACGGTGTACAGAGCATAGGAACATGCTTTGCGATGTACTGTCCTGCGACCCTGTCTCCGATATTCATCATAAAGCCCTTGAGGTCGGTCACAAAAGCAGGGCTCCCCGCAAAGCCAGATGCCACCCACCGTGTGACGCTCTTAATCATTTGTTGAATAATCATATTGATGAGCGCCCACGCGATACCATCGAGAGTCAGTTCTTTTTCTTTCATTGCTTCTTCTGAAGCAGCCGAAAGTGCATTGTATGCTTTTGATGCATATTCGGCGATACCATTGTATATGTTAATAAGGTCACCTATGATCTGCCCACTTGTTGTTGCCCAATCAGCATACGCAGTTTGCATCTCAAATTCTCCGTCATCGAGAGGAGAGAGAGCAACAGGGGCAAGAACAAAACTCGCTACCAAAAGACCGGCTATGAGTGAGGAAATGAATGAACGATATTTTTTCAAAAAGGTGTTCATTTTTCAAATAGATAAAAGTATGACCCCGGTTCATCACTGTCAAACATCACATCCTGCTCTTTGAATGCTCTATAAAAACCAACCAACGAATCGGCAAGTGCCCGCTTCCGCTCCTGATAGTGTCGGAAGTGACCGAGCGCGAGGAGTGGGTCGTTAAAACTAATACGCATACCGTTGATGGTTGCGAGATTTGCTTCATTGGCATTGAGGAAAGCGCGGTGCTCCTCAATGAGTGTATCTGGTACCTCCATAGCGAGGGCATTTTTTATGACATTTTCATAGAGGTGCGCAATCGGATCGAGCGGAAGAAGGAGTTTTTCATCTTGCGCTTTGAGTGCTAGAGAAAAGATATCCGCCTCATCTTCCGTATATGATGCATCACGAACGAGCATTTCAACGAGTGAGTTACCGTAGGCGTGGAGCGCTTCTTCTGTGGCAGGGACAATGGTGAACTCGAGGCGAGTGTACGTCTTCGGCTCAACGTTTTTTTCGATGGCATTGACCGCGTTTCCGATAAATGCGCTCGGATCTTTGGAAACATCCTCGCCACGCATCTTCCCACTCATATAGTCTTTGAAAAACGCCTCAGAGAATTTCCCCGTAAAGGTGGTCGGCGGAAGATAGGGGGCAGGTATAGCGCCATCAGTGGATGCTGCGTCTGGAAGTATGTCCACAAAGCGCTCTTCGAGCGACTCTTCCCAGTCTTTTTTGCCATTGTTATTGGCATCTTCAGACTCGATGTAGTGGCGCTCGGGAGCGGTGGCGGTGATGACAGACGCAGAGAGGTCGGCGCTGTTTGCGTTACTCACGTGCAAAGCACCGAGGATAATGACAATCCCCACAACGAGTGCACCTCCTATACGAATAGCTCCGCTCACATGCAAAAAGTTACCTCTATAGTATAGCAGTGCGTGAGTAGAAAAATGGTGATACGGTGTGCACTACCTGTGGTTAACTGGTCTTATTGTGTGTGCATAGTGTGTGCAAAAAGTAGTTGAGTGAGCACAAGCCATTCGGCTGTGGAAACATCCTCACCACGAATTTTTTCTGAAAGCGGAATGGAAGCAAAGACGTTGGTAAGTGCATCTCTGTCGATGAGTGTCGTGAGGTTGCCGAAGAGTTGTTTGCGTTTGGACTTAAATCCCTCATGGAGTACCGTAAAGAAGAATTCTTGTGGAATATCTCTGAAATTGTCTTTTGAAATGTTGGAAATAGCAATAATTGCAGAATCTACCTTGGGTGCGGGCGTGAAATTCCCCTTCTTGACCGTCTGTACGTACCGTGGTGTGCCAAATACTTTTACGGAAAGTGATAGGAGGGATTCTTTTGTGTCTCTCGCAATACGCTCGGCCACTTCCTTTTGAACCAAAAAAACCATAATAGACGGCTGAATATCGTGTTCAAGGAACATACGAAAGAGAAATCCAGTGATGTAATAGGGGATGTTGGCGATGAGCTTGTATGCACGAGGCCGAAGGCCGAGCGCGGAAAGGTCGAGAGTTCGTACGTCACCGTGAATAAGTGTGAGTTTTTGAGCTATTATTTCATTAGAAAAAGACTCTCTCAGTAACTCCACTGCGCGTATATCTGCTTCAAGAGCAGTCACTAGCGCTCCTTTTTTAAGCAATTCACGCGTCAAAATACCTGTTCCGGGGCCTATTTCTAGCACAATATCCCCTTTTTCCACGTGTCCCGCTTCCACAATAAGCACTGGAACATGCGAATTGTTAAGAAAATGTTGGCCAAGAGACTTTTTTGCCTCAAGTGTGGGAAGTTTTTCCTGCATAGAGATTAGTATAGGCGCACTTTCCCCAAAAACAAAATGTGCTCTTTAAACAGTTTGTTGATTTATTTTCATCAGCAAATAAACAACAACAAAGTATGTTTTTTGAGGCTTTGCTTACCGAGACAGAACAAATAATGCTTACAAAAAGACTCGCTATTGTCCTCTTACTTCTCGAAGGATATTCAACATACAAAATAGCCAAAACGCTCATCGTCAGTGATTCAACGGTGAGACTTGTTCGTGCCGGATATAGAAATGGTCACTATGATGCTGTGACTGTCATTATGAAGAAGAAGGCTTTCAACAAGGATGTGTTTTGGGATACTCTTGAGAAAATATTACAATGCGGGCTTCCACCACGAGGAAAAGGACGGTGGAAGTGGTTATATGATATGCCAAATACTCCAAAACAGCGCCTCATATCTAAAAATATTGTTTGATTTATCGCGATTAATCGCGATACTAGTCTAAGTAGATAGTTCGCTCGTATCCTGATTCTGAGGGATTGGTGCTCTCCAAAAGGTCGCTCCGTATGTCGCGGAGGAACGATGAGGGAGCATTGACCTTTTGACTGCCAAAAATGGTGCGCATGTGCGCATAGGAAAGAAAAACCTTCTTTTTTGCGCGGGTGAGCGCCACATAAAAGAGTCGGCGCTCCTCCTCTTCATCAATACCTTCATTACTTCCAATGCGCTCATGGGGAAAAAGTCCTTCTTCAAGCCCGGTAATAAATATGTACGGGAACTCAAGTCCTTTTGATGCATGAATGGTCATGAGACGTACCGCATCAAATTCCTCTTTTTCTTTCATCTCATCCTGGTCACTCCCCAGAGCTGAGTCCTCGAGAAGGTGT
>DALYES010000002.1:15178-24345 GCA_031972435.1 Minisyncoccota bacterium | reverse complement strand
TCCCTCCAAAGTACGCATTCCCCGTCGTCGTCGCTCCACCACTAATGGTGAGTCCTGTTGCTCCCGTACCACCACCGATGGTTGATGAACCTGTTGCGAGAAGGTTGGTGAGATAACTGGTGCCTGAAACGGTGAGTGCAGTGGATGAAGAATAGCCGAGTGTTGACGATGCGGTCACGCGGAGGCCTGAGAGACCGGTGAGAATACTGTTTGATATATCCCATCCACTTGAGTCAATGTTGATTTGGTCACCACTGTCTCCAATCGTGAGCGTACCGAGCGTCGTCCACGTTGCACCTGAGGCAATACTGTTTGAACCGAGGACACCGCCGGTTACGGTGAGAGCATCGGTGATGTATGCATCACCCACGGTGGTGGAGGCAGAGACAACACCGGTACCGTTTGTGGTGAGGACACCTCCTGTTAAACCAGTGAGGGTGAGTGCATTGAGGTATGCGTTCTGTGCGGTGAGGCCGGTGGTGGAGGCATTTGTTGATGAAGCAAAGTTGAAGTAGCTGTTCCCTAAAACCGTGAGTGCGGTACTGGAGGCGAAGCCGAGGGTGGAGTTCGTGAACGTTGAAGACGCTGCGGTGATGTTGCCACTTATGAAGGTGTCACCCGTGACCGTGAGTGTGCGAGATGCAGTGGTTGAGCCAATACCGACATTGCCGTTTTGGAGAATGTTGAAGAGGTTCGCACCCGTTGAAGAAGCAACAGAGAATGGATTCACTCCTCCTCCACCCTGTACCAGGAAGGTTGAAGTTGAGGTGGTTGCGTTCACACCGGTCACGGTACCGTTGTCTCGGAAGAGACTCGACGTGAGTGATGATGCACCATTCCATCGTGCCATGTATCCGTCAGTACCCGAGCCACCGAGGCTTCCTGATCCACAGGCACTTCCTGAACCAACAACAACACCCGTTGAGGTGACCTGGAGACACTGGGTACTTCCTGAGATACCCGTGATGGCGAGTGAGGTTGAGGTTGCATTGCCGAGTGAGCTGTTCCCTGAAACCGTGAGTGCGGTACTTGAGGCGAAGCCGAGGGTTGAGGTTGCTGAAACGGTGAGTGCGTTGAATCCTGCAGTACCGGTGAAGGTTGGTGCATTCGAGAAGACGGCGAGTCCACCACCTGCACTTCCTGTTTCATCAGAGAGGAGACCTGCGAGGAGTGCTGAGGTGCTTATCTCTGAAGAGAGAATAACTGCCGAGTCGAGGTACCCTGCACCAATGGTACTAGAAGCAGAGACGACGCCACTGCTATTGGTGGTGAGGACGCCAGCACCACTACCGGTTAAGGTGAGTGCATTGATAAATCCATTTCCTGAAACCGTGAGTGCGGTACTTGAGGCGAAGCCGAGGGTTGAGGATGCAGAAACAGTGAGGTTTGCTGAAGAAATAGTACCTGTAGCAGTCATATTGCCCCCGAGCCAGAAGTCACCACCCTGCATTGTAAAGAGTCGTGATGGACTAGAAGTTCCCAGTCCCATGCGTCCACCGTCGGTCATGGTGAATACTTCTGTCGTACCGTCAAACAAATTGAAAATATCTCCCACGCCACTCTGTGTGAGAACCAAAAGAGTGTTTGGGCTCGATGAGGCAATAGTATTTGTTGCATCGTTGCGTACAAACTGAGATGAATCAATACCATCAAGACGACTAGCTTCAAATGCAGCCGGCACCGTACCGAGTACCTTGCGTGGACTCATCTCACCATCCCATGCAGGTGTTGAGGTACCACCGATTTCTACACCGAGGTACAAGGTTTGATTAAAGTCGACGCTGGTGAGTGGTGTGGTGCTCCCCAGCATCACACTGAAGAGGCCGTTGGTCACCTGCACTTTGTTTGTGCCGGTGAGTTGCTCTGTCCAAAGCGCACTCGTGGTCGCAACGGTCGATGATGCGAGGAGCCAGAAACGCATGTTGTACGTGCCGTCTGCTACTGCAACATTCGATGCGTTGGTGAGTTTACCCTGATAATTCATCTGGTAGTTTGGCGCGGCGTTCGTTACAGGGGCAATGAGCACAAGAAGAAATGAGAGTACACCACACACAGAAGCAAACGACATAATCGCGTGTTTGTGTGTGTTGCGTATTCTGTTGTGAGTAAATATATTCATCTGCTTGTACTTTTTTTTTAGTGTTGTATACTTTCTCCATTACCACAAAAAGTCCCCTTTAAGGTTTCGTCCTTGGAGGGTCCTTTTTTTGATACTCGAGTTTATTTTTAAGGTCGTTCATAAATGCAAGCTGTTTCTTTCCAAATCGCTTGAGCAGTGCAGAATACTTGAAAAAATTAGGAATAAGCACGCATTCAAGCTTTCCATTCTCTAGCCAATACTTCACGAGACAATAAAAATCTCCATCCCCAGTCACGATAACTGCCTTATCATAGTTACCAAATTCAATCATTGCGTGGAGTACGAGCTCTGCATCAACATTTCCTTTTGTAGTTCCGTCTTTGTATGTAAGTGTTGGTTTAAAAACGCAAATAAACCCTGCTTCCTGGAGCTCGATATAGAGATCATTATTCCATTCGACATAGCCGATGAAGATAAATGCTTTTGTAACTGCATACTTTTCTCTGAGATATACACGAAAGCGCTTGTAATCGAGTTTCCACCCACATGAACGAATTGCCAAATTTACGTTTTGGCTATCGATGAATGCAAAATTGTTTTCTAGTTTATACATAGTGCTTTTTTCTTCATTCTCATTTTCCTTTTGAACTTATACACTCTTTGAACATGTACCTTCGGCCTGCGCCCCGCCTCACGAAGGCGGGGCGAAACTTTTTAAGGAGGCGAATGTTCAGTGACAGGCACCATGAGGAAACGGTAGTTTTCTCCTTTCTTCTCTTTAAAGACTGGGGTAATAATTCCTGTCTGTGGATTTTTAGGATCTACAGAAACCTCAACAGGATCTGAAAAAGAGTCTTGAATTGATTCAACCGTTGTCGCGGTAAAAAGCTCATCGGGGGCAACGATGATTGAGGTACGTGTCGTGGTACCCACAAATGCACTCACCGATTCTTCCTCCATGGTAGTACTACCGCTTTCATGTGAGGTTTGTGATGTACCATGTGTTACCACGGTTACCTCTGGCTCTGGAGAGATGAGTGCGTAAAGTGATCGGGCAATGTATTCAAAAAAGCCGTATGCGCCTTCATGCACCGTTGCCTGCTGCGGGATTGAACTCACATACCCTGTCGCACCAATCGAAAGAGCGAGCACAACCACAACAATCGCTTCAATGCCAACGAGTCGATACGATGAAGACTTTTTTGCTTGAGTCCTCACGTGCGAATATTTTTTGAGCTCGGCTTTTCGTTCTTGGCTGATTACTTTTTTTCGGACCTCACGTTTTGCTTGAGCAACGCGAAAATATTTCTCAGCTGATGGTATATGCACGTACCATTTGTTTCCAATTTTTTGACCGTCGATGTGTCCCTGCTTGGTGAGCAAAAGTATGTAATCCTTCGTGTACCCAAAGTGCTTTCCCGCAATAGTTGCTGGCACATATTCTTTCCCTTCGATGGTAAGGACACTCGTCATGAACAAAAACTAAAATGTACATATATTTTATATGTTTTTTACTCTGTTTTGAACGATATAGATGGGTATAACTTTTTGTAAACAGAATTGGATTTTTATTTTTTTGGGAAAATTTTTATCAAACGTGCTCGTGCAATTTTACATACACACAGGAGTACTTCAGGAGTACTTTTTGCAGACGTACTCAAACATTAAAAAATATTTGTTATTGTTTGTTTCAGTGTACAGAACGCTATATTTTGTTTGCGTCTGGGAGTCAATATCGATACTCAGAAAATTCTAAATCAAGTTTACAAAAAAAACATCACCTTACGATTAGTGATGTTCGAATACTCTTTGTGCATCTAACAATATCTTGTTTATACAAGATATCTATATTTTACGGTTTATAATTTCTTTTACGGTATCAATGGAGAAGCTGTACGACGTTTCTGTACTTACGGTATCTTTATCGAATGAAGTGTATTCAATGTGCTGGGTAACACCTACTGTCAAAACAGATAGTACTGCAACGGTGAGTAGTGTGAGGACACATACGGTTAGAGAAAAAGTACCACTCTTCGCCGGTACACTCTGCGTCTCTACGTGTTCATATGCTTTAAGATGGTTCTCCTCCTCAACAGGTATCTCAGCTACTAAATTTTCAACATGCACATTGGATTCCTCGAGTCTATCTACAAATGTTATTTTTGGCCTTATTATCTCGGCTTCCTCTTGAACAATCGGATTGCTTTTTGAATGTGATTTTTTTGTCTCCTCTTCGTGGATGACTTTGATAATTGTTGGGCGAAGTACTGTTGTATCCTGATCCAATGGACCATCAGTTGCATCGATTACATTGAGTTTACCCGACATACGTACTTTCTCACCCTTATTGAGAACTTCCATTTGATCACCATCCGATGAAAATTCCTGCGCTGAGCGTTTTGGAGTTTCGGATTTTATCGACAGTTTTTTCGTCTCTGGTAAAAGAGATTCGTTATCTTCCTCATACCGAATCGCTAGATTTTTATAGTTATTCTGCGTATCATCGTCCTTTTTGGTTCGACTTTCTGCAATAGATTTTTTTGCGTACTCTCGTGCCTTTACACGAGACATTCTTTTCTTCTCAACTTTGTGGGTGGAGAGCTCATCTTGATTCACATACCATGTACGGCCAATGAGGTGAGCATCAACTTGGCCAGTTCGGCAGAGTTGACCCACATAATCAGTAGCATAGCCAAGTTCTTTAGCAGCTTTTGATGCTTTAACGTAATTTTTTCCATCCAATACAAGGAGCTCCATATACACTCAAGTATACACGCTCACTGCCGATACTGTACAGCAACAACAGTGTATATCGGCTACTCGAGGAGCTATACACTATGAAAGATTTTCTTTCAAAAGTTCCAAGAGTATCTGAGGATTAGCAGTCCCTCGTGAAAGTTTCATTCCTTGTCCAACGAGGTATTGAAGTGCCGTTTCCTTTCCTGATGTATAATCAGCAACAACAGTGGGGTTATCCGTAATAACAGTGTCAATAATGGCCTGGAGGCCCTCACGAGAGTCATTCTGAAGCAGGCCCCGCTCTGTAGCAATAACGAGCGGATCAGTACCCTGAACAACAACCTCAAGCAGAATATCCTTTGCTATACGTGAATTAATTCTTCCATCTTTGAGCATTTTCATTAATGAAATGAGATGTTGTACTGATGCAGTACTGAGGATATCAATAGATTGAATATGCGGAAGTAAGTCGGTCAGTAAATAATTAGCTGAGAGACGGACAAGTTCAGCATCACCATGAGAAGATTCAATCACAGAAACAAAAAATGAATCGATGACAGTATTAGAAATAATCAATTCCACCTGTTCTATCGTTAAGCCAAGATTTCTATATTTTTCGCGCTTTTCTAAAGGTAATATCGGCATAGTACCCTCTATACGAGATAAGGAAAACTCAGGAATTTTAGTAAGGTCCAGTTTTGGAAGGTCTGGATCTGGGAAATACCTATAGTCGTTGGCTGTCTCTTTTACACGCTGTGAGAATGTCTTCCCTTTTATTTCATCCCAACCACGAGTTTCTTGAATGAGCTTCTCCCCACGTTCAAGAACATCAATCTGCCGTTTGATTTCAAATGTAATAGCCCCCTCAACTGACTTAAATGAGTTGAGATTTTTCACCTCAACCTTGGTACCAAATGTTTCTGTATCGCTGACAGAAATATTTGCCTCAACTCTCATTTCTCCTTTTTCCATGTTTGCATCTGACACACCAAGTGTACGAAGGAGGAGCTGAAGTTCACGTGCAAAGTCACCTGCTGTTTTTGCATCATGGATGACTGGCTCGGTAACGAGTTCCATGAGTGGTACCCCTGCTCTATTGTAGTCAACGATACTTCCTTCACCCTGATCATGGAGAGAACGGGCAGTATCCTCCTCGAGGTGCACTCGGGTGATTGCAACATTGTGTAACTCTCCACCCTTCACCAGTGGATAGAGGTACTGACTAATCTGGTACCCCTTAGGAATGTCAGGATAGAAATAATTTTTTCTATCGAATTCGGTGTAGGTTGCAATCTGACCTTTGAGTGCAACACCGACTTTGAGCACGTGCTCAACTGCTGATTTATTGATAACGGGGAGTGTCCCTGGGTGTCCCATACAGATAGGACACACGTGTGCATTCGACTCCCCGTACTGTGGATCGTTACGGGAATCACAAAACATCTTCGTCTCGGTCTTTAGTTCGGCATGAATTTCAAGTCCGATGGTTGGTGTATACGTTTTCATAGCACTCTATAGTACCTGCCCAAGAGAATATCGACAAGTATATCGCATCTCGATGAACCCTATTAGTAAAGACGAGCACTCTATCGCGGTGTGTCGTTCACCCAGAGTGTGCACTATTGGTAAAAATAGTGAGAAATTATCATGTTACAAAGACACGAAATACGTTTTTGTAAAGTCTCTTCAACTAATTTTTTGTATTGCAACGGGGTCTGTAAAGAGTATCTAAATTGTCCTTTGTTTGAAACATATTTTTACTACTTCTACTATTGACATATGTATGTTTCGTGTCTTTGTACTTTCTTGCTATATACCAAAATACTCCCGCCCTCAGTACAGGATGGGAGTATTTTTGAAAATGATACAATGCTTCCACTCTTTTTTTATCTACATGTCTACGTTTTTTTCTCGAAGGTGGCCGACAAGTGCGTCCGCGAGTTGTTTGACACCGTCACCTGTCTCCCCTGAGACGAGGTACACGGGAGTAACCCCCTCCGATGTAAAGGTCTCGGCAATCCGCTTCCGAGTCTCTGTGTCTACAAGATCACTCTTCGTGAGTAACACCCACTCTTCTTTTTTGAGTAACTCCGGATCAAACTTTTTGAGCTCAGCGCGAATACTCTTGTACATGGTAAGTGGTTCTCTGTCCTCAAGTGAGACACAGTGAAGTATCATTTTTGTTCGCTCGATGTGCTTGAGAAATTTGTGTCCCAAGCCTTTTCCCTCTGAAGCACCTTCAATGAGTCCTGGGATGTCTGCGAGAATAAATCCGTACATTTCCCCAAGGTGCGGTTCTACCGTGGTGAACGGGTACGAACCGACTTTCACATGCGTATTGGTGAGGGCATTGAGCATTGTTGATTTTCCTGCATTCGGGAATCCAACAAAGCCGACATCTACAATGAGTGAGAGGACGATAGAGAATGTCCCCGCCTCGCCACGTCTGCCTTTCGTCGATTCTTCTGGTGTGCGGTTTGTAGATGACTTAAAATTTTCGTTTCCAAGGCCCCCACGACCCCCGAGAAGGGCTTTGTGGGTTTCTCCCTCATAGGTGAACGTATACACCCGTTCACGTTCAATTTCGGTCACTGTAGCCCCTACAGGGACATCAATGTATATATCTTCCCCATCTTTTCCGTGTTTACTCCACGCCTCTCCTGGATTACCCTGCTCTGCAGAGAAATTCTTTGAACCAGTATACTTTGAGAGAATACTGAGATCTCGCACCGCACGTATGTAGACATCCCCACCTTTCCCTCCGTCGCCACCCGAAGGACCACCGTGTGAAATAAACTTTTCACGGCGCCACCTGACGACTCCATCGCCTCCGTTGCCCGCTTTTGCAGTAATTGTTAACTCATCGACAAACATATATTTGTATAGTGCCATAAGCGTACAAAAATAGCCACCTCTGGTGGCTAGAATTCATTCTGAACTCCGTATGCTTTGTGGGCGTGTCCTAGGTGTGCTTGTTTGCAAATGTACTCACAATACTGATGAGTACGGAGCCGAGGAGTGCGCTCCAAAAACTGTGTATCTCAACCCCCTCAACAAATGAAGCGACAAAGAGCAGAATGCTCGCATTGATAACGAGGAGAAACAGCCCCAGTGTCACGATGGTGATGGGGAGCGTGAGGACGATGAGTATCGGTCGAACAATGGTGTTGAGTATGATGAGGAAAAGTCCAACGACAACAGCAGGTATCCAACCCTTCACCTCAATCCCAGGCACGACATACGAGACCGCAAGAAACGCGGAAGACGTAATAATGAGTCGCATAAAGAAATGCATTCCGAAAGTGTATCATGATATGTGACGAATGAAAGGAGATAGAAAAACCAGCAAGGCGACGCCTTGCTGGTTTTTGAAGTAGGTGGGGCTAATTAAAGAGTTCTATTTTTCTACCACCTTCCACTCCCCACTTGCAATGAATGTCTCTGCTTTTTTGAATTTCATAGTTTCGGTGTCGGTACCGTTCGTAATCGTCACAAATTCATTCCTACCAATTTTTTCATCTTTGCGAATTGGTGTGTGCGCAATTTCCTGTGCTACTCGAGCCACCTCAGAACTCCCCCCTCCGAGTGCGAGACGTGCCTGTGCTTTCTTCAGTTCCTCTTCTTCTTTTTCCACCGCCTCAATGCGCACTGTTGGGATAAGCTCTGCGATGCGATGGAATGATGCTTCCTGCATCTCTCTGAAGAGTCTGATTGCCTCCTTCCGATACTCAATGAGTGGATCCTGCTGACCGTATGCGCGCAAGCCCACACTCGAACGTGTGTGTTGCATCACCTCAAGGTGTTCTACCCAGAGTACGTCATTGACCTGGAGCATGAGCTTTCTGAGGACTTGGTACCACGTCTCCTCTCCGTACTCAGCAATACGCACAGCCATCTGCTCTTCCACTTCTGGAAGAAACGCAGTGAGTTCGGTACTGAGCTCTCGTACGTCATCAATGGTACCGAGCAGGAGTTTTTTTCGCTTCGCATAGATAATCATGCGCTGTTGGTTGAGCACGTTGTCGTAGGCGAGCACATGCTTTCGTGAGTCAAAGTGAAATCCTTCAATCTTTTTTTGTGCAGATTCAAGAGAGCGGGTAATGACGCTATTTTCAATAGGCTGGTCTTCGGGAATACCGAAACGCCCCATCATATTTTTGACCGCATCCCCCGCAAACACGCGCATGAGAGAGTCATCCATTGATACGTAGAACTGTGTCTCGCCTGCATCACCTTGGCGACCTGCACGTCCGCGAAGCTGGTTGTCGATGCGCCGCGCTTCGTGTCGCTCAGTACCCAACACAAAGAGCCCGCCGAGCGCTTTCACCTCCTCTGCTTCTTCTCTTGT
>DALYES010000002.1:14565-15168 GCA_031972435.1 Minisyncoccota bacterium | reverse complement strand
GATGTCGACACCACGACCCGCCATATTGGTGGCGAGGGTCACTTTTCCCCTTGTACCCGCATCTGCAATAATCTCTCCCTCTCGCTCGTGATTTTTCGCGTTGAGCATCTCGTGGGCAATTCCTGCTTTGGTGAGCTCCATACTGAGCATTTCATTTTTATCAATTGATGCAGTACCAATGAGCATTGGTTGTCCTTTCTCATGGACCTCTTTGACCTTCCGAATAATGGCAGCTATTTTGCCACGTTCGTTCTGAAAGATGAGATCGTTGTGATCGGTACGCTTAATCGGATTGTGTGTCGGTACAGGAATCACGTCGAGCTTGTACACTGAGTAAAACTCCTCTTGTGACGTGAGTGCGGTACCCGTCATACCACACAACTTATCGTACATTCTGAAATAATTTTGAAAGGTGATGGATGCGTAGGTGCGAGACTCTTGCTGGATGGTCACATTCTCTTTTGCTTCAATCGCTTGGTGGAGTCCATCAGACCATCGTCTCCCCGGTTGGAGACGACCTGTAAACTCGTCCACAATGACCACCTCATTGTCTTTGACCACGTACTCTTTATCGCGCGAGTAGAGTGCCTTTGCACGCACCGC
>DALYES010000002.1:0-14555 GCA_031972435.1 Minisyncoccota bacterium | reverse complement strand
TCCCCTTGTCGGTATAGATGTTGCCGATACCGAGCATTTTTTCTGCTTCTTCAATACCGTGGTCCGTGAGTGTCGCACTCTTCAATTTCTCATCGATGGTGTAGTCAGTCTCTGGTGAGAGTCGAGATGCGATCTGTGAAAAAATAGTGTAGAGATTTTCTGAATCCTGTGCAGGTGCAGAAATGATGAGTGGCGTACGTGCCTCATCAATCAAAATTGAGTCAACCTCATCGATGATTGCGTACGCATGCTCTCGTTGGCGGAGGTTCTGCACTTCAAATTCGATGTTGTCACGGAGGTAATCAAATCCATACTCATTGTTGGTGCCGTAGGTGATGTCAGGGTTGTATGCATCTTTGCGTGAACATGGTCGTAAAAAATCATACACCACTTTGTATCCACCAACTGCATCACGTGCTGCATCACGCTCAACATGGTGTGCATCATACAGATACGAACCTGTTTGATTGATGACACCCAGAGAGAGACCGAGGAGTGCATACACCTGCCCCATCCACACACCATCACGACGTGCGAGATAATCGTTGACCGTGATGACATGGACACCTTTTCCCGTGAGCGCATTGAGATACGCAGGGAGTGTTCCCACAAGTGTCTTTCCTTCACCCGTACGCATTTCCGTAATTCGTCCTCGATGCAAGATAACACCACCAATGAGCTGCTCGTCATAGTGTCTCTGTCCGAGTGTTCGCTTTGCTGATTCACGAACAAGTGCAAATGCCCTCGGAAGCACATCATCAAGTGATGCGCCATTCACCACTTCATTCCGTAACGCATCAGACTGCGCTTGTAATTCAACATCTGAAAGAGACGTGAGCTCCTCCTCAATTGCATTTATAGCGCTAATTATAGGCCTAATTTGCTTAAGCTCCTTCTCGTATGTTGGCCCAAAAAATGTATCAAGAAATGTCATATTGTGTAATTAGAATTCGCCTAGCATACCATAAAATACGCACATACCCAGACTCACGGTGTAACAAAACAAAACACCCTTCTTGCGAACGGTGTTTTGCTTGTACTATTCGTAACGAATATTATTTTCGCTTTGCTGCCTTCTTTGCAACCTTCTTTGCTGCTGGCTTCTTAGCTACAACTTTCTTCTTTGCTGCTACTTTCTTTTTTGCTGCCATATGATTTAAATTTTTTGAAAATTACTCATTAACGATTCGACCGCATTGTTCCCTTTTCAAAGAGCATTATGCAAAGAGAATATTTGCTTACATGTAATTATCATCCATTAAAAAAAATGCACAAGAAAAAAAATAAAAATTGTGTGGATAAGTACACAATTTTTTATAAAAAAAATTATTTTTTTATATTTTTTATAAAAAAATTTAATAAAAAAATATTTTTATTAAAAAACGCGTGAAAATTTTTTTATAAAAAAATTTTCACGCGTTTTTTCTCTCTCTACCCAAGCATCCGCACCTCTGGTTCAATAACAATTCCCGTTTCCTTCTCCACTCTCATAATTATATTTTCAATAAACTGTTGTACCTCATGCGCGGTGCTTCCCTTTTCACACACGAGCACGAGCGCTTGCTTCTCATAGAGCCCCACGTTCCCCTCGCGGTACCCGCGAAGGTGACACACCTTATCGAGTATCCACCCCAATGATATTTTTACATCACCATTTTGCTCAGGAAAACCAGGTAATTCTGGATAACGCGCTCGGAGTTGTGCAAATACGTCACTCGTCACAATTGGATTTTTGAAAAAAGATCCTGCCGTGCCCACGGTGTGCCAATCGGGAAGTTTTTTGCTCCGAATTTCGATGATTGCATCACGTGCCTCCTCAAGTGTTGGAGTACTGTTGGAACCAAAATAGTCGGTAATATCTTTGTAGGTGAGGTGCGGTTTTGGTACTTGAGAAACTACAAATGTCACAGCAATAATAATGTACTGTGCTTCCTCTGCTTTCTTAAACAATGAATCACGGTATGCGAACTGACATTCAGCATTCGTGAGTGTTTTAATTTCATAAGACTCACAATCAAATACCGTTACTGCGTGGATGACATCTTTTGCCTCTACTCCATACGCACCTACATTTTGTACTGGTACTGCTCCCACTGAACCCGGTATCGCAGACAAATTTTCAAGCCCCCACAATCCCTTCCGAACAAGCTCTACAATGAGCGTATCGAGTATCACTCCCGCATCCGCGGTGACCTGCACCGTGTCTCCCTCGTGTGTATATGCAATCCGCTGTGATATGAGGTGGATGGTCAATCCACGAACTCCTTCCTCAGATACAAGTACGTTTGATCCTTCACCGAGAATGGTAATTGTGTGGCCATGTTCCCTCGCCCACATGACGGCATCTTGTACCTCAAGAACAGTCTGTACGGGTGCAAAAAATTCTGCACATCCACCTACTCCCAATGTTGTGTATGGTGCGAGTGATACCTGTGAAGTAATAAATGTGGGCAGTATAGTCATAGTATTAAAAATATCTCTCATAAAACGCACATAAAAAAGGCTTCTCCTCTCATATGGCCAGTGGGTGCAAAACTCCAAATTAATTGAAAGTCTAATATTGTGAGTGCCGCCACTAGCCGTATCAAAGGACAAACCTTTTCTACAAGTATACACAACGTGTGTGCGTTCGAAACAAAAAAATCAACAAAAAGTGTACAGCGACGGTACGTCGCTAGGTCCTCGGTCGCTCTTTTGCCAGACAACGAAAAATCTCTTACAGAGACTGTACACCTTGTGGATACTTCACTTCCTTACAGGAACTGTCCACTCATTGAACTTTTTGTTTCGCTTCACTCACAAAAATTTTCAATGAGTCTTGCGAAGCTCCACATATTCGCTTCTCACGCTTCACTCGTAAAGTTCCTCACAAGGTCTTGCGCGACCAAATTTTCAACGAGTGAAGCGAGTATGAAAATTAAAGTACTCTTGTGGTGACAGTCTTCTTACAGAAGCGGTTAAGGTTCTATGAGATTTTATTCAAAATCTCGAGAACCTCTTGCAAAGTGCCCCCAGCACTTTTCACCCGTCCCATTTCTCACCCCTTGCCTACGGCCCGTGGAGTTACGGATGATGGTAACTATAATTTAAAAAACACCAGATTTTCTTTCTGGTGTTTTCTATAATTATGATTCCTCGTCTACATCCTTTTCCTTACTGGAACTGTTCAGGTTGTATGACAAAACAAAATCCGCAAAAGCGGATTTTGTTTTGTCGACAACCTCTTGCAGAGCGACACGACGAATAGAAATTATTCTTCTGTTTCGTCGCTCTTCACGCCACGGGCCTTCTTAATCTCCATGGCTACATTTGGTGGTACGACATCGTAGTGGTCAAATTCCATCGTCATCGACGCACGTCCCTCGGTCATAGAGCGGAGTGTGGTCGTATACCCAAACATTTCTGAGAGTGGTACCTTTGCGTGTACTACCTTTGCCATACCGCGGTCGTCCATTCCTTCCACGAGTCCACGCTTTGAGCTGATGTTTCCATTCACATCACCCATGAACTTCTCAGGAGTGGTAACTTCCACCTTCATAATTGGTTCGAGGAGCACAGCTCCCGCTTTCTTCGCAGCTTCTTTAAAGGCGTGAATTGCAGCAAGTTTGAATGCAATTTCAGATGAGTCAACATCGTGGAATGAACCATCAAAAAGTTCAACACTGATATCCTCCATCTTGTATCCAGCCACAAATCCTCGACTCATTGCCTCCTTACACCCCTTCATAACAGCAGGAATGTACTCTGCGGGGATAACTCCTCCCTTAATGTTATTGATGAATTCGAAATGGTCTTCTCGTGTAATATTCTTTGCGAGTGATTTTCCTTCTTCAAGTTCGAGAGCTTCGAGTGGCTTGATACGAATCTTCACATGCCCGTACTGTCCACGACCTCCTGACTGCTTGATGTACTTGTACTCTGCTTCGGAAAGATGCTGGATAGTTTCTCGGTATGCCACCTGTGGCTTACCCACATTTGCCTCAACGCCAAACTCTCGCTTCATACGGTCGACAATAATTTCAAGGTGAAGTTCTCCCATACCCGCAATAATCGTTTCGAGTGTCTCTTCATCTGAAGTAACTTTAAAGGTTGGATCTTCATCTGAGAGCTTCTTCATTGCAATACCCATCTTCTCTTGGTCGTTCTTTGTCTTTGGCTCAATACGCATTGCAACCACTGGTTCTGGGAAGATAATTGTTTCGAGCAAGATTGGCTTATCCTCTGCACAGAGCGTGTGGGAGGTCTTTACGTCCTTAATCCCCACTCCCGCAGCAATCTCTCCTGCGTACACTTCTTCCACTTCTGTTCGCTTGTCTGCCTGAAGACGTACAATACGTCCGAGTCGTTCTTTTTCACCTGTTGAGGCATTGTAGAGGTAACTTCCCGCCTTGATAGTACCTGAGTAGACGCGGAAGAAGGTGAGCTGTCCCACGAAAGGATCAGTTTGGAGTTTGAAAGCGAGCGCACAGAATGGGGCCTCATCAGTCGCCTCACGAGTCTCTTCTGCATCAGTGTGTGGATTGGTTCCCTTTACTGCTGGAAGATCGACCGGTGATGGAAGGTAATCAATCACGGCATCGAGAATGAGCTGAACACCCGTATTTTTGAGTGCAGAGCCGGTCATCACGGGGAAAATCTCGTTTGCGATGACTGCCTTTCGGAGTGTCTTCTGAAGTTCAGCATAGGTCGGCACGACACCATCGAGGTAGGCGGTCATCTGCGCGTCGTCGTGTTCCACAATACGTTCAACGAGCTCGTTGTGATACTTTTCTGCTTCAGCTTTGAGTTCCTCTGGGATCTCCTCTTCAGTCACCTTCATTCCCATTTCACCGCTGAAGGTGTACGCCTTCATTTTGAGGAGATCAATGACTCCCTTCAAATTTTCCTCACTTCCCCACGGAATCTGATAGCGCACCGCCTTTGGTGAGAGACGGTCAAGAATCGTTTTGTATGAGCGTTCGAAATCAGCACCCGTACGGTCCATCTTGTTGATGAAACAAATACGTGGCACTCCCGCTTCATCGGCGTAGCGCCAGTTGGTTTCTGATTGTGGCTCAACTCCCGCAACACCGTCAAACACCACGATTGCGCCGTCCAAGACACGCATAGAGCGTTTCACCTCTGCGGTGAAGTCGATGTGGCCTGGGGTATCAATAATATTAAACGTGTACTTGAACTCGTCACTCTTGCGGTCTTCAATGAGAGAAGGGGTCCAGTTACAAGAAATTGCAGCTGCAGTAATCGTAATACCGCGCTCACGCTCTTGCTCCATCCAGTCGGTCACCGTTGCACCATCGTGCACCTCACCGATTTTGTGGCTCATACCCGTATAAAAGAGTACGCGCTCTGAAGTGGTTGTCTTTCCGGCATCGACGTGTGCGACAATACCGAAGTTTCGAAGTTTATGTAATGGGAATGCTCGTGCCATAGTAATTGACTAAATAATAATTGTTTGTTTTGCAGACGTACCTCTACGCACACCTGAAAAGAAAAAGCCCGTGGGCTTAATGGCGATACTATACGATATTTATGTGTTTCAAGCAACGTGCCTAGCGACAATTGGTGGCATCTCGCGAGTGATTGCTTTATTCTCTCCTTTCCTATATCCTCGGGAGCAGATTCATCCACCCACGTGCGTCGAGGTTATCGACACACATTCGATACAAAGGAGTTCTGTATGAAGTTGCGTGTTTTGATAGTTTTTTTCATTCTGCTTTCTCTCGGCGTTATGCTCTGGGGAATGTTTACCGAAAAATATATGGCGGCGTTCCTTGGATTCGCCCTCACAGCTGTGCTTGCTAATTCCCGGTACATGCAAAAGAAATTCGATGAATTCAAGTCGAATATCAGTCAACTCAATGAGGAACGGGGTCGTTTAGAACTTCAGAAATTACAGCGTCTCAACAGACGAGACTATACTGGTTGACGTATGCCGTCTGCAAAAGGCGTCGCCGCGCCTTGAGGCGCGGCGATTTTTCATTTGAGCCTTCAAATACACGCGCTATACTATACGTATGAAATTTTTTGTTGTTTTCCTCTTTTCATTTCTCTGTATCCTCCCCCACACACTCTTTGCTGAAGGTGTGAACGCGGGTTTTGTACAAGGACTCTGGTATTCAAAAGAGCCTGTCTTTGTGGGAGCGCCAACTCGCATCTACATTGCACTCCGCAACAACACTGAACACGACCTCACCGGAACAGTCCGTTTTACCGACAATGGCGTCCGCATTGGCTCATCCGAGGTGAGCGCACTCTCTGGACGACTTGTGGAAGCGTGGGTGGATTGGACTCCCACATACGGAGCGCACGTCATTTCGGCAAAAGTAACGGACGCAACACTCCATGTTCTCGGAGGAGAGAGTAAGTCCGTTGACCTCATTGACATCTCGGCTGAAGATACCATCACCGTCGATTATGATACCGACAGTGACGGCGTGGGGAACACTGAGGATACTGACGATGATAACGATACCGTCTCAGATACTGATGAAACCGTGCGTGGAAGCGACCCACTCGTAGAGAACCCTCATCCAAAAGATACAGAGGAGCCAAAGGACGTACTTTCAGCTGACACACTTACGCGTGCTCCTGAAGCACTGGAGTCACACGCAGAACAGGGACTTGAACAATTCATAGATGCAGGTAAAACCGATACCTTCCTCAGAGGGGCCACCCAAAAAATTGAAAAGATGAAGACCTCACTCGACACATACCGCACCGAACGTTCCAATGCCCTCGTACCCGAAGCGGAAACCAGAGATGATTCGTCTACCGAAACAGGGCTTGGTACCTATACTGATACAGCGACGATTACTCGTTCACAGGACAGCTTCCTTTCCTCGTTTGTATCGCGTGTCGCAGTCCTCCTCTCAAAACTTTGGACGTTTATACTCTTTGTCGTATCAAAAATTCTCTCCTACCCCGCAATACTCGAAGCGACATTCCTTCTTGTCATACTCGCTTCACTGTACCGTATTACCCGACGCCTTGGGCGACGCAATCGGTACTAGATAGACCTCTCCTATCCCATCTCACGCACCTTCTTGAGTGCTATGACGTACATGCTCTCCGCCCAGCCGAGGGGAATGTTTTCATTTGGATTTTCGGTGTGCGAGTAGTAGAGCTCAGGGATTTTTCCATCTTCAGTCATTGTGCCTCGGGCTCGGGTGAGATACTCCTCCGCTTTCTCTCGTTCACCACGTTCTGCATAGATAATCGAGAGCCATGAGAGCCCCATACACCACTCTGCTTCCTCGCTGTGCCCATCAACATTTGCGTTATAGTACCTATCGTTCTTATACCGAATGACTCCCTTATCTCGGGTGAGGTGGTATTCCACATTACGCAAAATTGCAACAGTTTCTTCCTCGGTCGCTTCATGGAATGGATAGATAACTGAGAGGAGGGCAAGGTCTGCAAACTTTTCTTCTGATTCACGCGGGAGAAGTGCCCGAAGTGCAATCTCTCCTTTTGTAATAATTTCTAGAGAAATAGTGAGCCAAGGGATGGTGACGGCTTTTTTGAGTGCCGAATTGACCGCCGCAATCGAAGACGCATGAATTTCCATTCCCTCCTCCCAAATACCATTGTCGAGGTCATGCCAGTACTCAATGCGTACGAGGTAGTCAATTATTTTTTGTACCAAAATTCGTTCTTTATCCGTCTCTACGACACTGTATCCTTGTATTTCAAGTGAAAGAATCAAATCAAGCACCTCACCGACCGCATCATTTTGACGATTTCCCCACTCTTCCCAATACTCTTCAAATGTCTCTGGATGGAAGCGTGCGTGAATGTACTGCCACGTTTCGTACGGTTTGTGTTCAATAGCCCAATCAATTTTTTCTTCATGCTTCAAAAAGAGCTCAAGGAGCGCACGTGCTGTTTGCTGTACCACCATCAGCTCACCGAGCTCGAGAAAACAGAGTACCGTAAAAAAATTATCACGAAGCCACGCTTTGTTGTACCCTGTGTCCACGTTGTGCGCCGATGCGGTGTAGACAGCGGTCGGCATACGGAGTTTTTCTATTTCCGCGAGGTGGGTGCAAATTTCAGTTTCAAAATCTATATCCATAATTCTCATCTAAGCAGCTATTCTGAGTGACCTAAGCTGATTTGCATACGCTATCTCTGCTTTTAAAATTTCGCGCTGACGTGCAACTTCTTTTGCAATATACCGATTTTTATTATCTTCTTTTAGAAGTTCTTCCTCTTTCGCAGTCAGTGCTTCTACTTTTGCATCTAAATCCATATCAGAATACCCTTCAATTTGTGCAATGAGTTCTTCTGCCTTATGCGGTGCCTCATCCCTCAACGCTCTCCATGCAGAAAGGTCTTCAACATTTCCTTCGCTCTCTGTCATTTTACCGTTTTCAAACTTCTCCATAAATACTGATACTGATACTGATACTGATACTGATACTGATACTGATACTGATACTGATACTGAAATATTGTATCATGCTCGAGAATGAGAAGACAAAAGATATAATTTTTTGCAGACTCAGAAAATATATGGGCTCTGCCGGATGAAGGTATGGCGCTCTTTTGTCTATCTAATTTTTCGATTGGTCGCCATTGTCCACGTCAAAAAATCCTCCGGGGGGAGGATTTTTTGACGGACTCGAAAAATATACAAGCTTCGCTTGTTATTTTTCGGTCACCATGCGAAGTGGGCAAATGCTCGGTTAGCCTCTGCCATACGATGTGTATCCTCCTTCTTCTTTACCGCTGTTCCCTCTTCGCGTGCTGCAAGCATAATCTCACTTGCAAGTGATCGGTGCATTGGCTTTCCTTTTTGCTTTCGTGCTGCTGCAATAATCCACCGAAGTGCGAGTGCGAGTCGTCGTTCTGGACGCACCTCTCGAGGAACCTGATAGTTGGCACCTCCCACGCGTCGTGAGCGCACCTCCATCTGTGGCCCTGCATTACGGACTGCAGTTTCAAATATCTCTACAGGATCCCCACCTCCCTCTTTTGCATTCTTAATTTCTTCAAAGGCTGCGTACACAATCTTTCGAGCTGTCTCTTTTTGTCCACGCACCATAATGTAATTCACGAGTCGTGATACGCTCTGTGAACCGTATCGCTCGTCTTTTTCGAGCGGTGTTCGTTGTTTCATTGGTCGTCGCATATGTTTCCTATCGATTATCTATAGCGAGTATAGTCTATTTAATTAATGTGTTCCGAACTACTTTTTCTTCTTTCCTCCCTTCTTTGCTACTACCACTGGTGCTGCTCCTGGCTTTGGTCGTTTTGCTCCATATCGTGAGCGACCAATGCGACGCTTATCAACTCCTGTTGCATCGTACTTTCCACGAACAATGGTGTAGTTGACACCAATGTCCTTTACACGACCACCACGCACGAGTACCACTGAGTGCTCTTGGAGTGTGTGGCCCATTCCCGGAATGTATGCAGTAATTTCTTGGTGATTGGTAAGTCGAACACGAGCAATTTTTCGAATAGCTGAGTTTGGCTTTCGAGGAGTCTTGGTAGTGACACGAGTACACACACCACGCTTAAATGGTGAAGTGAACTCATTTGGACGATTTTTAATTGAATTGAAGCCAGAACGGAGTGCTCCAGTCTTCGTACGTGAAGTCTGGTCCTTTCGTCCCTTCTTTGTTAATTGATTGATTGTTGCCATATAAATGTGTCGCTACTCTACTATAATTGGAGAAATACGCAAGCCCTATATAGATATACTTCCTTGGCGCACTACTTAAAAAACCACCTACCCGCCTATAATAATGAGCGCGGGTGGTGGTGAAAACAGGTTGATTCCTAATCGGCCGATGAAGAAATCAGTACCTGAAGACTGTAGTGTACCATGGCCGACGAGACAATACTTCAATTCTCCACTGTTTATGGGAGCATAAGGTTGTATACAAAAGTCACCACTGCTGAAAATGGTGTCCAGAGAATTTGCATAAAGATAAAGACACAGAGAAACAGGGCCACGAAACCGAGATTTTCCATATACTGCGTGAGTGCACGGTACTTAAGTGACAATCCAAAGGGGAGAAACGGTACAATTATCTTCGACCCGTCGAGTGGAGGAAATGGAATTGCATTGAAAAGTGCAAGGAGAATGTTGATGAATACAACGTACGTTGCCATATCCACAAATGAAGCGGGGAGATTGAGGAGTGATGACGTACGAATGAGGACTGCAAAGACGAGTGCAAGGAAAATATTTGCGAGTGGGCCTGCCGCTGCCACAAATGATTCTCCCCACTTTTGATTGCGTAAATTATAGGGATTATAGGGGACTGGTTTTGCCCATCCAAAGAGAAAGGGGGTGTGGGTAATGAAGAGAATACCCGGAATGAGTATTGATCCAATGGGGTCAATGTGGATGAGGGGGTTGGGGCTCAAACGCCCTGCGAGGCGCGCGGTGGGATCACCGAGCCAGTTGGCTGCATAGCCATGGGCAACTTCGTGAAAAACGATAGAGAGTATCAAAATGGCGAGGGTGATGATTTCAAGCATATACAATAAAATAAGTGGGTACTGTTCTATTGTACCGCATTATTGTATGTGGACTAGTCATATGAGCGGGCACAAGCATCTTGCTATTTAAATGAACCGTGGTATTTTCTACGTACTCAGTATGTGCTGATTGTTCTAGGAGAGGACGATGCGTAGAGTAAAAAGACCTATCAATGTTACAAATTTCGGGCAGCTTGCTGACGGAGATTTATTTGTTTTTACCACAGATCTCGCTAGGCACAATTTCTCTGCAGTGGTGTGTCGGAAAATGATTCCTTACAAGGGATTCAACGCAGTAATCGAATTTTTCGAGGGTGAATCCTGTAATCGAGGGATGATCACTGTCGATTCATTTGCGGAAGTTGTGCCACTTATGTAGGCAGAGTTTGAAAATGTTCATTGCTTCTCGGGCGGTCAAAGGAACCCTTTCCATTGACCGCCTCTAGTTTTATTCTCTACTCCTTGCTTCTTGCTATTTAAATGAACCGTGGTAGTATAGGCACCACTAAACAAACGATATATGGCAAAACAATGTGAAATAACAGGGAAATCATCTCAAGTCGGCGGACGCTACTCTAACCGTACTCGTGCGACACAGTTCAATCCGTGTGGCAAAGTCCGTCGCCAACCAAACCTTCAGAAGAAGCGAATTTTTGTTGCTGAACTTGGAAAAACAATCGTGATGACCGTCTCCACCAAAGCACTCCGCACCATCGCAAAAAATGGCGCGTATGAGACACTCAAGAAAGCAAAACTTATCTAAACACAATCGTGTGTCCATCCGACACGGAAGAAATACTGCCCACCTCGGCAGTATTTTTTTGTATGATGCCTTTCTGCGTGAGAAGGTCGGTTACTTCCTTGTGTGGGTGACCATAGGAATTATCCTTTCCTGCGGAGATAATGGCATAGGTGGGGTGGACAGCAGTCACAAATGTTTCAGCCGAAGAGGTGCGCGAGCCGTGGTGCCCAACCTTCAGCACATCACTCGTAAGTGATGGACCAAACATTCCCACCAAGTACAGTTCAATTTCTTGTGGTGAATCACCGGTGAACACATACTCACTCTCACCATACACAAGTCGAGAAACAATTGATGACACATTGCTCTCCAAACTCCGCGGGTCATGGTCAGGAAAAAGAATAGAGAGTGTGGTGCTCCCCGACGCGCCACTTCCCAAATCGAACACCTCACCTGTACGCGCGTAGACAACGTTCGCTCCCTCTTTCAGAACCGCACTTTTAAATGCTTCAAATACGGGTGAGTCGCTCTCATTTTCAGTCATCACGATGGTGTGCACACGGTACCGTTTGAGCACACCCACGAGTCCGCCGATGTGGTCTGCGTCGGGGTGTGTTGCAATAACCATGTCGATAGTTCTATCAAAAAATCCCATTACGCGATTGAGTGGCCTGAGTACCGCACTCCCCCTCCCCCCATCAATGAGTACCTGTGTGCCCGTGGGGGATTCGATGAGCGTCGCATCCCCCTGCCCCACATCGAGGTATGTCACTCTGAGGAGTCCATCATTATTCCTATGGCTCAGTACAATGCTCACACACGCCAAAATGCCAATCATACATATCGCTGTAATAAGTGGCCACCTAAGTACGCGCATACCTCCCATTGTACTTTATAAATGATATACTCCTAGGGTAGTTCACTTTTACTATTCCCTATTTTATATTCTCTATTAACTTTTAATATATGCACACATATACACCACAACAATTTTCGCTCCCTGCACTTCAGGGACTTTCAGAAAAACAAATAACCGCACACCTGGGGCTTTATGAGGGCTACGTGAAGCACGTCAATGTACTCCGCGAACAAATTAGCACGCTCACCGAACTCGATGCCGAAAAGTATGCATACGCGATTATGGAGGTGCGACGACGACTCGGTTTTGAATTCAACGGTATGCGCATGCACGAGTACTTCTTCACACAGTTTGAGGGGGGAGCGGTAGCGCTCGATGCTACCTCACCACTCGGACGAGCACTCACCGAGAAATACGGTTCAGTCGATGCGTTCATCGCACACTTCACACAGGTCGGCATGACTCGTGGCATTGGGTGGTCGGTACTCTATGCAGACCCACTCCACAATACCCTCCACACCGCGTGGGTGGCCGACCACGAGCTCGGGCAACTCGGCGGACTCCCTATCATTCTCGCGATGGACATGTGGGAACACGCCTTCATGGTGGACTACCTCCCCGCAGAGAAGAAAAAGTACATCGAAGCATTCCTCGCAAACGTCCACTTCGCACTCCCCGAGCGACGTTTCGCTGCGACGCTTGTGCAGTAGTCATGAGATAGCACTCACCAATAGAAAACGGGTCGCGTGAGCGACCCGTTTCGGCGTTTTCCATGCTTTACAGCAGTTGCCCAAATTTGTCCCTTTCCAGGCATCCGTCCGCATCGCAGTACGCACCTTTCTCGGAATCCCACCGAAGTCCTAGTTCCTCTGCAACTTTCTGATTATGAACATTCGTAGGTGTGAGTTCTGGATCAAAATCTTTACCCGGCTTCTTTTCTCTACCACCACCTTGTTTTTTCATGGAACCACCTCGTACTGTATGAACTCAAACGAGTATTGCATCTCTTCCAATTAAAATCAATTGTCATTGATACTACCGAAACGGAAGTTTGAATCCAGAACCCGAGGAAGTGCGAAGCGCTTCCTCGGGTTTTCCCTTTTTGTCATTCATCTCTCTGTCTTCCTCAATCTCCCACCCCTCATACTCATTCGTGACTTCAACACTTTTCCAATGCACACCATTCTCACTTTTTTCAAGTCGCACAAATGCCCATACGATTCCAGCGTACGCGACCACAAGTCCCCACGATGGGAAGGTGGCGATAGTGACGGTCGCAAACGGAACGCGCGCACATATTTCTGCCACAACGATTACATACTGGAGTGAGAGGTACGCGCTGTACCCCACGGCGATACCGAGTGTATCTGAGAGAAGTCCACAGACTCCCGTCACAAACGTGAGTATCATCGCAGTCGGTACCATGGGGAGGACGAGCATGTTGGTAATGTGTGGAGAGTGTTGCGGTCAAAAGTGAGCGCATACCATATTTTTCTGGTATGAACACGAGGTGTTTTTCTATATGTGGCGAAAAGAGGATGAGCCCCAGTGTTGCAAGAAACGAGAGCTGGAAGCCGGGATCATTCATAAGTAAGTAGGGGTTCCATACGAGCATCACCATACCCGAAAACATGAGTGCGCGGAGGACCGCATACGTCTTCCCCGTACCACGTGCGATGAGGAGGAGTATCGCCATGAGGGATGCCCGCATCACCGTCGCAGAGAGCCCCACCAAAAGAGCGAAAAGTACAATGGTGACACTCCCCACAACCATGTTCATTCTTGGGGAGAATACGAATGCAAGGAAGTAGGTGAGTATCACAACCACCACCATGATGTTGTACCCCGAGAGCACCACGATGTGAATAATACCCACCTCACGAAACACCGTGTCGAGGTGCTCGCCGAGTGCACGTTTCACTCCGAGGAGCATTCCCTCCCCGAGCCCCGAAGCGGGCTCGGGGAGCGCTCGCTCAAGTGCTGTGAGAAATGCGTGTTTCCCTTGAAACAGAGTCCCCATGCGTGTTTCCTCATGGGTGATGAGCGTCACCTCTGCGTAACTGATGGTATACCACACCCCTTTCGCACGGAGGAACCCTGCATAGTCAAATGCTCGACCTGTGTCGGTCATGAACGCTTGTGGTTTCTTGAGTGTTCCTTCTACACGAATAGAATCGCCGTACCCTATTCCCTCATTTTCTATGAGAAACCTATCCGCAGTGACGAGTATACGTTCTTCACCGACTGAGGTATCTAACGGCACTACGTACAGATGTGTCGTCGTTTCACGCACGTCGGGCTCTTGTACCACACGCGCCTCGAGTTCCATTTTTTCTCCTTCGAATACTGTATAGGGTGATACCTGTTTCTCTGTGTACTCGAGGCGCGCCATACCTAAAGCAGTCACCATGCAAAAGAGACCCACGAGGAAGAGCGCTGAGTTTCTCGCTCGTCCCTGAA
>DALYES010000001.1:23542-24631 GCA_031972435.1 Minisyncoccota bacterium | reverse complement strand
AATTTTTGATATTGAACGCTTTTCCACCCCTGATTTTGATGGATCCTTTCTCCCCGTCGCGACGCGTCTCTGGTACCTCTATTGCCATTTCTCGACGGAGGTACGAGAGTGTTTTTGAACCAGACACATTCGTCTTTTCCGCGAGCAATTTTGGGAGGTAGTCAGAGACCACCACTTCCCCACCATGTATGCCGGCTCCAGGGCCGATATCGACGAGGTAGTCAGATGCAAAGATAGTGTCCTCATCATGCTCAACGACTATAATCGTGTTTCCAAGGTCACGGAGGTGCGTGAGTGTCTGAATGAGTTTTGCATTATCGCGCTGGTGGAGCCCGATGGTAGGTTCGTCGAGTACGTACATAGCGCCCACGAGTCCAGAGCCAAGCTGTGATGCGAGACGGATGCGCTGTGCTTCTCCGCCTGAGAGCGTGTTGGCACGACGATTGAGGGTGAGGTATTCGATACCCACATTTATCATAAAGTCGAGACGGTCAATAATTTCGCGGAGTGCTGGCCACGCAATGTCTTGATCTTTTTTTGAAAGTTTGAGTTCGGTGACAAACTTTACCGCTTCGCCTATCGTCATGTTCGTGAAATCAACAATATTTTTTCCAAGATTTTTCTTACCATCACCACCGATGTACACACGGAGTGCCTCAGGGCGCAAACGAGCACCCTTACACGCCGGACATTCGTCAGTATTAAAAATACCGGTTGTGCCGAGACCGTTACACTCGGGACATGCTCCGTACGGTGAGTTGAATGAAAAAAGTCGTGGCTCAACTTCAGGAAATGAGGAGCCGTCGATAGGGCAGATAAACTTTGCAGAGAGGATGCGCTCTTCACCATCAGGAGTTCGAAGTTTCACAAGACCATTCGACTCTCGGAGTGCGAGTTCAACCGCTTCAGAGAGACGCTCTCGTGCATTCTTTGGTGAGTGAGAAAATTCACTCACATATATCTCATCAATGAGCACATCAATATCGTGACGCTTCGTCTTTGTCAAAATGATTTTTTCACGGAGTTGCTTAATCTCGCCGTCAATTTTGACTGTTTCATACCCCTTTGAGAGCAGGTCGTAGAGTAGTT
>DALYES010000001.1:13295-23532 GCA_031972435.1 Minisyncoccota bacterium | reverse complement strand
GTAGTACTCTCCTTTTCGCCCGACAATAATCGGAGAAAAAATAGACACGCGTGCTGAACTCACCTCTACTCCGAGTACGTTCTTTACTGTGTCGTCTTTGAGGTGTTTGATTTCCCTATCCTCAATTGACTTGAGAATGATGCCAAGTATTTCGTCCTGTGAGAGCTTCTGAATCGGTACATCGGTGTCGAGACAGTATGGCTGTCCAATACGCGCGTAGAGAATACGCAGGTAGTCGTAGATTTCAGTAATAGTCGCAACTGTTGAGCGTGGATTCCTTGAGGCAGATTTTTGATCAATAGAAATTGCGGGAGACAGACCAGAAATCTCATCGACGTCTGGTTTTTGCATTTGGTGCAAAAATTGTCGTGCGTACGATGAGAGTGACTCCACGTACCGTCTCTGTCCCTCAGCAAAGATAGTGTCGAAGGCGAGAGAAGATTTACCACTTCCCGAGAGACCTGTAAACACTACAATTTTATTGCGTGGAATTTGAAGATTTACGTTTTTGAGATTGTGTGTGCGCGCACCACGAATAATGATTTTTGGATCATTTGGTTCCTCCCATGCTGTTTTTGTAACTTTCTTTTGCGCCATACAGTAAGTCATTTCTAAGCCGAATGTGTGATTATACCGCAAAAACGCAAAAGAAAGAACACGGTGTGCTATTTCGGAAGCGTGACCACGATGTGTGTCCCTACTCCCTTTATTGATTCGACACCAATTGACCCTTTCATGAGCTCAATGAGTTGCTTTGTTATCCACATTCCCAAACCAGCACCAATAGTTTGATTTACCTCAGGAGCATCTACACGAAAGAATGGAGCAAACAAGTTTTTTTGATTCTCAGCACTGATACCCATACCGGTGTCTTTGACACGGAGCTCAACTCGATCACTTCGCTCTTCGAGTGAAACTTTTATCTCCCCAACTTGAGAATACTTGATTGAATTACTCACGAGGTTTGTGAGGGCCTGATGAAATCGCTTTTCATCTATGGTAATGAGTACAGGGTTTGTGACCCCCTCCTGTACCACAGAAATATTTTTCTCATGGGCAACAATCTGCATGGTGTTGAGTACAGAGGTAATAATCTTTTGGATATCAGTTCGTGTAGGTACGACTGAAAGTTTTCCTGAATGTATACGCGCGACATCAATCAGGTCAGTTACAATGAGCATGAGTCGCTCGGAAGCGTCCATGACTCGTTGTGCGCTATTCAGAGATGCACTATCTGCATTTTTATTTTCAACTATCATGCTTGCGTACCCTCGAATCGCGGTAAGGGGTGCTCGGAGCTCATGAGCAACCATCGTCGTAAACAAATCTCTCGCTTGATTATCTTTCTTTGTTTCTGAGTACAAGTAGGCATAATCAATAAGTCTAACGTGTCTCAAGATGAGGTACATCACGATAGCGAGTAGCGCAATGAGCCAATAGTACGCAGAGGTGACCCGAGAAGCAAAAAGTGCATCGGACTGTGCGAGGGATGTCTCAGTAAATATGTAATACCTGTCGTCACCTATGCCCTGTACGAGCCGTACTCCTCGCCAAAAACGTATCCCTTCTTCACTTGCATGTAAATTTAAAATCGATTGAGTAGGATCTACATTGGCTTTTCTGTATTCATCTGGATTTTCAACTACGGTACCCAGTTGTGATACGTCGAGTGATGCAACGATGGATAAGTATGGTCCACTCTCCTGCACAATTATAAACTGTGAAATGTCCTCATTTATCTGTGAGAGGCGCGTCAACTCATTCTGCATGAGAGTTTTATCAAAATTTGATGTACGCATGACCACTGCAAACAGGTCATGTAACAATCCAATTCTTTCAGATTCGAGTGTTCCCTGATTGTCTCGAGAAGCATTTAAAAATTGCTGTCCGCTGAGGACGAATGCAACGGGCACCACTATGACAAGCATGAGTGTAAGCCACAACTCAGGATGTTGTTTAGTGTACGAGTACCCGCTCAAGAAAACGTGTTTACCTTCATGCATCATACTGGAGTAGAAATTGATTCAAACACGGTACGAGGTGAACGAGCATGCAGACCCAGTAACATGAGGACAAGCCCGAGTGATACGATCAACAGTGAGCCGAGTAACAGCATACTTGAGTCACTCAGAAAACTTGGTGCTAACTCACTCGCACGGGATGATGCGGTCACCGTGTCCGATCGGGTGTACGCTTCCGCAGATTTGACAAAGGGGAGCGGGGTACTCTTAGCTATCACATTTCCTAAATTATCGGTAATACCCACATACACTTCATGTTCCCCATTTTCGAGCTCTTTGTCAAAAATGTAATTCCAGTTTCCATCCGTATCTGTTTTGACCGTAATGACGATCGGTGTACTAAAGATATACAACGTCACAAAACTATTCGGCAAGCCCTTACCAGAAAGAAATGCTTTTGGTGATTCATCAGGAGTATCTGAGGTGAGCGTCGTGAGTGTGTCCACGGTGAGTAAGTCATCGCGAACAGTACCTGAGTCCTTTGGCGACTGGTACGTTATGAGTGCTTCACGAGATGCATTCAGAGGGTTATATCCTAATGAAATTTCTGTTCCGTCTATGAATCCGTCACCATCAGTATCTGCACTAAACGGATTGGTGTTGTACAAATTAACCTCATCATAATCAGAAACTCCATCCTTGTCTGAATCATTTGAAACTCCCTCACCGACACGATCTTTAATAATCATCTCATTTTGGAGTGTCAAATCGTGGAGCGTAACGGTGACTTGCGAAATGTACGCACTCACGCGCTCAATGAGTTCATTACTCTCAATACTCTCTGGTAGTTTTTTAATATAACTGATTCTCAAAATCTCAATCTCAGTTTCAAGTGATTTAAGTTGAGTAGTATCACTGGCGCGTTTTGCTTTTGCGAGAGCACTAAGCTTTACCAGAAGATCATTTCTGAATGAGAGTAAAAGTGATTGTATGTTTGCGCGCAAGGTATCATCAGTGGTCAAGCTTGATACAAAGGATTCAACAGATTCACCATGTGTTTCAGTAGATTGGTTTGATTCAGAACTCGCTGATTGTAATGAACTGATTACTGTTTTTTGATCATCACTGTACGTACTGATTGGATTAAGGACGCGAACGGAAGTTTTGTCACTCTCTGTGTAGCCGTAATCATTTTTCACGCGAGCAAAAATTGAGTAGTCACCATTTGGAGTTTGTGACGTATCCCAGAGAAATGTCCAACTGGTATCTGATTTTTTTGAAGCGAGGCCAAGAAAATGGGACGAGAGAGCATTTTTTGCTATTGAGTAGAGCTCAACCAATGCTACTGGTGACGTAGAAATGTCTATTGACTCATAGCCTGTGAGAGAACCCGCAGTAGGGACAGTGAGCGAAATATCAGTTTTGAGTAACTGATAATCAAGTGTGGTGCCAAGGTTGCTTTCGATAGTATTCGCAATAGTAATTCTTTTTTTATCACTTTCGAATATGACACTGTCAACAACCGCAGTTACCACAAAATCATACATCCCATCTGGAATTTTCATCGTATCCCAAAGTAATTGCCATGCTCCATCTCCACTTTGAGTTGCATACCCAACAAAATATTCTATCCCCGAAGCAACATTTCGTGAACTCACGCTCACCTTTGACGCATGCTCTACTGCTACTGAAAAAATAACTTCTGAAGGATTAGTGGATTGATCAAGTGAAAATTGTATAGTTGACGAGCCTGTCGTCGACACAGACGTAGTAGAAACGGTAGTCGTCTCGGTAGTAGATGAGGTGGTCTGTTTATTTTGCGCATTTAAGGGCGGAGGAATGATTTGATACACTTTTGAATCTGTGAAATCGTAGGTTGTATATGCGTTCGAAATAACGACCTTGAGACGATAGTCACCCTGCGTAATATTCTGCGTATTGAGTTGATACAGCCAATTATTTGGATCGAGTGAGCTTGCGTGTCCTAGAGTAAAGAGCTTTCCCGTGCGTACTGTTTCAAGAATCAGATATACACTCGTTGCATACGGAACGCTGATCGTCACTGGTGTTGTCCCCGTCATAACATCACTTGGTACTGAGATGCTCGGTTTTGGTGTCTCATTAACGGTGACGGTGTTGCTCGCCGTAGTTGTGGTTGTGGTTACATTGCTCGAAATAACAGTCGCTAAAAATGCATGCTGTACATTTTGCATTGAGGGGATATTCAGTACAGAGAGAATTGTGCCAATCGTAATAAAGAAGATACCAGCAACGCGTGCGGTGTATGCGAATGCTTTTTCGGGGAGCATCGGAAAACGAAATGGTGAACGAACTGCTGGCTTAGGGAGAACAGACGTGGAAACGGTCTGTGTCTCATCCTTGGTTACGCGCGTCTTTTTTTGAATGTTATTCGTAATCACCACAAAACCATTCTTTGGTTCGCGAGTTTTTTTGAGCGGAATAGATACTGATTTTTTAGTATTCTGCTCTTTTGCGGTAGCACCCTTTTTCCGTGGCGTTACTACTTTTTTGTCAGACACAACAATAGGAACTGCTTTAGGAGCAGTTGCTTTCGCAGGTGTTGTTGTCTTCTTTTCTTTGACAACCATATCGTCCTCCCATTATATAGTGCGAGACGCTATTTGCAGAATACATTCTGTCTATAACTATCGCTTTTTCTTTGGTGGCTCTAGTGTGAGAATTTCATCACGGAGAATAGCTGCGGTTTCAAAATCAAGTCGTTCCACGGCTTCTGCCATTTGTGCACGTTTTTCCTTTATCACACCCTTTGGATTCTTCTTATACAATTCTGCATCAATGGTGAGGAGTGCTGACACCGCTTTGCTGTGTTCACTACGCATTTCTGCAGTGATGTCCTTAATTTCCTTTTCAATGGTTGTGGGAGTGATGTGGTGCTCCCTGTTGTACGCAAGTTGAATGTCACGACGTCGGTTTGTCTCCCGTATTGCATTCGTGAGCGAAGGGGTCATTTCGTCAGCGTACAGGAGCACGCGCCCGTCCACATTACGTGCAGCGCGTCCAATAGTCTGAATGAGTGACGTCTCTGAGCGGAGAAAGCCGGACTTATCTGCATCGAGAATTGCGACGAGAGCCACCTCGGGTAAATCGAGTCCCTCACGCAAAAGGTTCACTCCTACGAGACAATCAAAAATACCTCGTCTAAACTCTGTGAGTATTTCAATGCGCTCAATTGTCTTAATGTCACTGTGGAGATACTTTGAGTTAACTCCACGCTCGGTGAGAAACTCAGAGAGGTCTTCAGCCATCTGCTTGGTGAGTGTCGTTACGAGTACACGAGAGCCATTCCCAATTGTGCTCACTGCCTCCTCAATAAAATCTTTGACTTGTCCACGGTATGCACCACGTTCAACAATTGGGCGTACATCGATGTGTGGGTCAACGAGCCCTGTGGGACGCAAAATTTGTTCAACAATTTGACCACCATTTTCTCTACCATGTTCAAATTCAAACTTCCCTGGAGTTGCTGACGTGTAGATACACTGCCCCACCGACTGTTCAAATTCAGAAAAATTGAGTGGGCGGTTATCAATAGCGCTCGGGAGACGGAAGCCGTGCTCGACGAGTGTATTCTTGCGCGAACGATCTCCTGCGTACATACCACCGAGTTGCGATATGGTGACGTGGGATTCATCGATAATGGTGAGAAAATCAGGTGTACCATCTTCTCTGTGTGGGAAATATGAGAGCAGTGTGTATGGTGGTTCACCAGCACTTCTCCCATCAAAATGTCGTGAGTAATTTTCGATACCGTTGCAGTACCCCACCTCACGAATGAGTGCAAGGTCGTGGTCAGTGCGACGCTTGAGACGCTGCGCTTCGAGCAACTTTCCCTCTCTTTCAAATACCTTTAACTGTGCATTGAGTTCGTTTTGGATATCCACAATCGCGCGCTTCCGTTCTGCCTCAGGCGTCACAAAGTGTTTTGCCGGAAAAAGGTAAAAGACCGCACACTCCTCTATGATAGTCCTCGATAGCGCATCGATTTTGGTTATTCGCGCAATGATGTCTCCCGCAAATTCAAGTCGATAGATTGCACGCTCGTTGGTCGGCATAATTTCAACTGTGTTTCCAACCGCACGAAATTGAGCAGGACTGAGGTCCGCATTGGTGCGCTCAAAGTACATCGAGACGAGAAGTCGAAGGGCATCGCTTCGTGAGAGCACTGAGCCCACTTCAATTTTTTTGTGTACTTTTTCATACTCAATCGGAGAGCCGAGACCATATATACATGATACCGATGCGACAATGATGACATCGTTTCGTGTGAGGAGCGCTTGCGTCGACGCGTGGCGCAGTCGGTCAATTTCATCATTAATCATTGCCTCCTTCTCGATGTAGGTATCAGAAATAGGCATGTACGCCTCTGGTTGATAGTAATCGTAGTACGAGACAAAATAGTGCACAGCATTCTCGGGAAAGAAATCGCGGTACTCTTGTGCAAGTTGTGCAGCGAGTGTCTTGTTGTGCGCAATCACCAATGTCGGCTTTTGAATCTGTGCAATGACATTCGCTGCAGTAAAGGTCTTTCCGGAGCCGGTCACACCCATGAGTGTCTGGTGGCGCATACCTGAACGAATACCACTAACCAATTTCTCAATTGCCTGTGGTTGATCTCCCGCAGGAGTTTTATCAGTTGAAATCTTGAATTCCATGAGAGTGAGTATACCGCTTCAGTGTCTATAACAAAAGCCGGTTCGCGAAGCGAACCGGCTCAATTGTAAAATCATTTTTCCCATGATTTTTCCACTTTTTTCATAGCGGATTCAATTTCATGAATGAGTATGGTGTGTTGTTCTGCGAGTGGCAGGTAAAAAAGACGAGTTTCCTGAATTTTTCTTCGTTGCTTTTCAACATCATGTGCCCAGAGGGTCATAATATTGTGTAGTCGATCAGCAAGCTTGATCATTATTGCTCGACGTGGAGCGTTTCGTA
This sequence comes from Minisyncoccota bacterium, assembly GCA_031972435.1. Taxonomy (GTDB): domain Bacteria; phylum Patescibacteriota; class Minisyncoccia; order Phycocordibacterales; family UBA918; genus Damh-18. The sequence goes on along the minus strand of DALYES010000001.1, from coordinate 16,597 downwards.
AATGCACGTGGTACAGTGCATCACGTTCAATTTTATTATCTCCAAAATCACGCATTGTCTCATCGTATGCCTTTTCAATGAGGTTATATCCAGTGCTTCCTGTTAAAAAGTAAAAGCGGAGGCGTTTGAAGAACAGTTCTTTTGATTGGTACTTTTTAATGAGCTCATTAATCTTCTGAAGCATGACTGCTCCTTTCGTGAAAAATTAGTCAATTTAAGTTATACCACAGATTGTATAAAAATACAGGGTAGCACTATGATGAAGACAGGAGTGTTTCTCGAAGTTTTTTTGTGTAGTTCACCACGAAGTAGAGATTGTGGAGTGACGCGAGGTGCGGGCCGAGCATTTCGTGTGAGCGGAAGAGGTGTGCGAGGTACGCCTTTGTGTAGTTCGTGCACACGTAGCAGTCGCACCCAGGGTCAGGCTTTCCGAGATCGTGCTGGCAGTCGCTATTACGCAGGCTTACTTTTCGAATACCCTCATGCGTGTGCGCGTATATACTTCCCGTCCGTCCAATACGGGTCGGTGCGACACAGTCAAACGTATCGCATCCCATCATGACACCCTCAGAGATGTCCTCTGGCTCACCGATACCGAGAAGGTGTCGTGGCTTGTCTTCGGGAAGAATATCGTTGACCACCCTGAGCGACTCACCCAAATCTTCCTTTGAAAACGACCCACCGATTCCATACCCATCAAAATCCATATCGGCGAGTGTGCGGGCGCTTTCTTGACGCAAGTCAAGAAAGCGCCCGCCCTGCACCACTCCAAAAATCCCCTGCTTCTGGAGCGCCTCATAATTTCGTGAATGTGCGAGCAGTGAACGTTTTGCCCAGCGATGCGTCCGTTCCATTGCCTCTTGTTGGTACTCATAGGGAGCAGTGGGCGACGTACACTCATCAAATGCAACAATGATGTCTGCACCGATAGCGTGTTGAATTTCAATTGAGCGTTCTGCGGTAAAGCGGTGCATCGAGCCGTCGATGTGTGAGGTGAACGTCACTCCGTCTTCATCAATGACGCACAGTTTTCCCTGACTCATCGCAAGGTCTTTTGAGTATACGCTTAAGCCCTCTTCTACCTGCTCCAGTACATCTTCCTTTGAAAACTTTGTTACTCCCTTTCCGAATGCAGCTCCAAGTGAGAATACCTGAAACCCACCAGAGTCGGTCATTGTGGGTGTCTTCCAGTGTGCAAAGGTGTTGAGACCTCCCGCTTTTTCGATAACATCAGTCCCTGGTTGGAGGTAGAGGTGGTACGTGTTTGCGAGTGTTACCTGATTTCCCACGTACTGGTCGAGATCTTCTGGTTTAACTGATTTCACACTTCCCTTTGTGCCCACCACAACAAACGCCGGTGTTTCAATATCACCGTGCGGAGTGTGAATAACACCAGCCCGGGCACGAGTCCCGGGCTGACGCTTCACTATGTCAAATGAAATTGGTTTTGCCATCGCTCAACAGTATGGTTGACGTCGGACGTCAACCATAGACATCATTACTTAATCTCGAGGAGTTCCACTGCAAAGACGAGGTTTGAATTTGGTGGAATAGCACCAACCTGTCGATTACCGTACGCCATACTCCCTGGGATAACGAGAATTCGCTGTCCACCAATCTTCATACCGATGAGTCCTTTTTCCCATCCCTCTATGACTTTTCCATCACCGACAGTAAAGAAGAAGGGTGTCCCTCGTTCATATGAACTATCGAACTTTACTCCGTCCTGTGTGGTGCCAATGTAGTGCACGGTCACCATGTCACCTTTCTTAACCTCTCTATCGCCGGTTCCAATTCGCACATCGTCTATCACGAGGTCTACGAGCTTTCCATCTGCGGTGTGCGCATCGGTGAGTGCCTTTTCAAGATCTGCCTCTTTGCCATCTTTTTGACTTACCGCCACCACCGCACCCTGTGTTTCTCCCGTGACGGTAGACTGTGCGACAAAAACATCTGTCTTAAACCGAATAACACTGAGGGCAACTGCCATGATGGCAATACTGAGAAAAATTCCTACTGCTTCGTATTTATTGAATGGATTCATGATTTACTTATATTATGTGGACTATCATAGCGAGGATACCAAAACATGCAAGTGTATCAACGTGGCACCGTAATAGTTCCGAGAGCTCTGTCCACTCCTTCGTGATGCGCTATCGGTGCGAATATGCGACCGAGGAGGATTGTTGCGTCTTTCTCTTCCATGTGGTGTGGCTGGCTTTTATTCATACTGCTCGTAAACGGCACGATTGTGTATGTTATCGAGTCATCTAAAATCGACATGTGTACCCCAATCATCTCCTGCACCTCATCACTAAAGTATTGGTCAAAAATAAAATTTCCCAATGAGTACACAATGGGTTTCCCACTGTACAGCTCAACATCCTGTACGACGTGTGGGTGGTGTCCAACAACGACGTCTACACCATTGTCAATGAGCATGTGTGCGAGTTTTTCTTGTGTTGCGTTGTGCGTCAGTGCATACTCCTCACCCCAGTGCACATAGGCAATCTGTACATCAGTTGTCTTTCGTAGCTCAGCCAATTTTGAAATGATCGTTTCGGTATCGGGTTGCCCATAGAGTGTATGGAGAAACATAATGCCCGCCGTTTGTGTACCAACCTTGTGCAGAACGGTCTGGTACTGAGTAGTATTTTTTGGCGAACCGCCACACACAAGACCATACGATGTACAGAGCGTCTGTGTGTACGCAAGAGATGACGTGCCGTAATCAAGACTGTGATTATTCGCAAGTGAGAGCACATCAAATCCAATGGTTTTAAGCAGTGTGAGGTACTCTGGTTTAATAGAAAATTGAAATGTAAATGGTGGCGTGTGCACGTGTGTCTCGGTAACCACTCCTTCAAAATTTCCAATGCTCACATCAGGCTGAAATACATCTTCAAGTACACCTTCAAATGGGTACCGAGTACCGTACGACTCCATCTTCGTTTCAACCACTCTCCCGAGCATAATGTCACCAACAAAAAACACGGTGTCGGGAACCTTGAGCGGCGCTGGAGGTGGTACATACGGGACATTGTCGACGAGCACCGTATCAGGGACGTGAAGCACATCTTCAACAATTCTCGGGTCCCACGCCAAAATGCAAAGGGCTATCAGTATTGCAATCCCTACTGATTTTGCATGCATATGTACTGTTACGATCCTTGAGACTCCTTTATGTGCGTATGATAAATCTCAAGGAGTACTAGAAAGAGACTGAGAATAACCGGACCAAGGATAAATCCAATGGGACCAAAAAAGGTAATTCCACCGAGAACAGCAATGAGGACGAGGAA
>DALYES010000001.1:11354-13285 GCA_031972435.1 Minisyncoccota bacterium | reverse complement strand
GGGTGTACCTTATTACCACGACTCATGACGTATGGACCGAGCACGTTGTCAATAAGCCCTACTGCAAGCATTCCCCAGAGTGCAAGAAAGAGTGCTGGAAGCTGTGCACCACTATAGAGCAAATAGATGACTGAGGGAATAAACACAATTGCGGTACCAATACCCGGTACGAGTGCACCAATCGCTGCGACACATCCCCACAAAATAGCTCTATCAAAACCAAATATGGTGAGACCAATTGCGGTGAGGACTCCCTGCACCATTGCAACAAAAATAGTTCCGAGTGCAACAGCTCGAACTGCACGTGCGAGTCGCGCAATGATTTTCTCATCGTAGCTATCGCGAAGTGGACTTAACTTAATGAGGTACGTGGTGAAGTACCGACCATCGCGAAAAAAGTAGAATGTTGCGATTATGCTAATGAAAAATAAAAATATCGTTGAAGCGGTGCTCGTAAAGATACTAACGAAGTGGCTCACCACAAATGACGCTGCTTGTTGGATCATGTTTGCAATATCAAACGTGAAATTAGGAAGGACTTTTTGAACAGTATGCTCAACAATCGCGAGCATATCAAGAGATTCTATATGGTCTGACGTGTTGATGAGCGCATAGACTGACATTGCTTCACGAAGTATAAATGATGAAAGAATACCGAGTGGGACGACAACGACGAGAAAAACAAAAAAGAGCGAGATGAACGCCGCGAGCGTCTGATTGTGATTGGGGAGACGACGGACAATGTACTCATGTACCGGGTAACAGACAATCACCACGATACCTGCAAGAACCAACGCTCCGGTAAAGGGCATGAACAAACGCCACACGAGGTACCCGCTTCCAGCTAAAATGCCGAAAAAGAAAATGTGTTCAACAACTTTCTGTGTAGTAATACTCATGTGTGTATTGTATATCGAAATGATAAATCAAGAAAGGCCAGAAATGAATCTGGCCTTCATATTACTTCACAAGACGTTGTTGCGAGACAGTTGCTGTGGCTTCGAGAAGATGAAACGAAGCGCTCAGTGCTGAATCGGCTGACGTAAACGTCTGTGAAAAAAGTGATGACATATACCAAAGTATAATCACCACTCCAATTGCTCTAAACATATTCAAATGCTTGCGACATATACCGAATGGGACTAACACTCGGTGCAAAATAATGATGCATGGCGCAATGTCAGAGCAATAACTTACTGCCTAGATTATAGCATACTATATTTAAAAGTAAAGCCCTCGACGCTTCGCATCGATGGCTTTACAATACCCTTATCTATAGCTATTTTTTCACTATCGCATCAATCATTTCATAGAGTTCGTCTTTCGTAAGAACTCCCCGTTTGTGATGCACGAGTGTCCCATCAAATGCATACATCAACGTCTCGGGCATCGCATACCCGCCGACACTCTTGTAAAAATTATCACTGGGGTCGATGAGAAAGAGAATGTTCGACTCACTGATACCAAATGTCGCGAGGTACGAGCGTACAACAGCTCTATCTTCCATTCGATTGATTGCAATTATTTTTACTGCATCTCCGTATGTCCCCTGTGCAACACCAAGTTCTGGCAACTCATCTTTAGAAAATGGCATCCACGTTGCCCATGAGTTGAAGACGAGTGGTTTCCCAGCAAAGGCATTCAGGTCAACAGGATTGCCATCGAGGTCGGTGTACGATTGTGATTCGGGAGGAACAACTCCCTTGAGGTCATTGTGAAGTCCTGAGAGTGGACTGAATGGTGAGAAAAATACAAACGTGAGCACGCTGAATACAATGAGTATGAGCACGAGCCCCGCTATAGTACGTTTGTGTGTGCGTGTAAGTGTAATCATTTTATCTATACATGTGCATGAGGACTACCCCTTCAAAAATAGTTCATAATCTGTTGGTGTTTCTCCCTCAGCTGCGGGAATGAGGTTGAGCTCTACC
>DALYES010000001.1:329-11344 GCA_031972435.1 Minisyncoccota bacterium | reverse complement strand
GTTGCTTTGACGGTAGCTTCCTTAGAAGCATCGAAGGTCACCATGAAGCGTTGCGGAGTTGGAGTTTGTGCACAATTCTCAGCGTGATTCACAACCTTGAAATCAACCGTGACGATCTCGGGCGATGACTTCTCTACGCGTGTATCCCAATTGAGTAAATCGCACGATGTCGGCATCAGTATCTCACCCGCAAGTGTGTGTGTTGGCGAAATGAAAAAATGTTTTGCATCAATCCGTGTGATTGAAGCATACGGATCTTCTGTAGTAGCTACAGGTGGAGTGACTGAGGGTGCTTCTGCGAGTTCACTTTTCTTGAGAAAGGTGAAGACAAACATACCCACGACAATGAGTGCTAAAGTACTGAACGCTACAATCATGTGTTTATGTTCCATACAAAAATAGATTAGTGAGTAATTTTTATAAGTATATCACGAATAGCGCGCACGTTGTGACTTCATCACCACAGATGAAGCATGTCAGAGTGACGACTCCGCAGTATCTACCGTCACCTCATACGCACGATCTGATTCGGTAACGTGACCAACGTAAAGCGTGATGGTGACAAACAGGAGAATGAGTACGCAGACCGAAATAAAGAAGTACTTGTATGCGCGTACAAATTGCACAATCGTCATCACGACTCCAATCGTCTCGTCAGCAGTCGTCAGCTGTGAACGCAAATCGAGCACGCCGTGTCGTATCGGAGCTGAAACAGCTCGGTACGTCTGTGCAATCTTTTTGACGGGGACATCAGGTTCACGTTCGCGCTCATGTTTCTCAACATCCACCCCTGCGAGCACGAGCATTCTCCGTACGTACGCTTTCACCATGAGCACAATGAGCCATACAAAAAGTGCAAGGGTGGCACCCACAATGAGTGTCCACTTCACAGGGACAATCCAAAAGTACGCAATCGCCGATGTGTTCTTGATACCATCTTCTCCATATCCGAGCGTTGCAATTGCTTTGTAGCGACCAATGTCACTCAGTCTGAAATCACTCTTCCATGAGAACGCAAAATCACGGATTGTCCCTGGGAGCACGTTGCCAAAGTGTGTTTGGTAATTGACGGGAATGGTTCCACGTTCGGTTCCCCACATGTTGGTAATGACGATATCGCCCTTTGGTTGGAGGTGTACGTTCCCCTTATTCTCAAATCGAAGTGAAAAGGTTACATCAGGTACGTCGAGGAATTGGTCATTCGCACGAAACTCACGAATCGTTCCCTCTTCACGCATATCACCCTCCACACGCATAAAGAGAAGCGAGGTGACCACCTGTGAGGTCAACACCGCAATTTCTCCCGTGTCCTTTGGTGGTTCTGTAGATATTTGAATTGCTGCATAGTGTCCTCCAGGAGAAGCGTCACTCGGTACCTCAATAAAAAATGATATGTCCTCAGTCTGCTCTGGCGGAATAGTGTACGGCCCCTTTGAGAGCGTGATCCACTCACCAAACGTTGCCTTACTCCCCCCTGACTCACTGAGTGGTATAAACCTTCCCTGACCTGCCTCCCCCACCGCCTTAAAATTGACTACCTCAGCGTATACGGTGAGCGGGTATGGATTACCATTCACCACCTTGATACTGCTCTGCCAAATGGTACCCGGAAGCACGGAGAGCTGAAAAAGTGGTGGGGTCACACTAACAACTTGTCGGTCAGACGATGACTGTTGATTCATCTCCTGCCCGTGCGCATGTATACTGTGCGCATACACGCCCACTACCAAAAGAAATAGCACAAGTACCTTCCATCTGAATACAAGGAGGTGGGTCATGATACTGTCTTCGTTAAATCAATATCGTGGTGTTTCGGCTCACTCTGTGCGTCGCGAACGTGAACGGTGAGACGCTCACTATCATCGGTATCACTTCCATCAAAGTATTTCTTGTGAACATACCAACCGATGAGTACCGTACACACAACGAGTACTGCGAGTATGATGAGTATGGTACGAAGAGGAAACACGTAAAAAAATGAGGTGTCCTGAAGTGAAGCTCGCTGTGTGTTTCCATACTCCACCGAGAGGAATGCTTTGTACTTACCAAACATACCGACAACGGGTACTGCAGTCGTAAATGTCTGTTCGCCTCCTGGGGGGATGCTCACTGAATCACTATTGACCGGAAGCGAGCCAACTTCCTTTCCTGTCTTATCATACAAAATTATTTCACCTGAGGGAACGAGTGTCTCATCTCCGGGATTTCGAAACGTAAACACCGCTGCCTGATTTTCTGAACTGGTAATAAATCGACTCACCATAAATTTTGAAAGCTTGAGAAATTCTATTTTCTTATCTGCAATCGTAATGGTGACGACCGTTCCTGGTGCTTGCCCACTCCAGACCTGTTTTTCCGCTTCATCCCGATTACCTCCATTTCCAAATCCAATAAAAGCGTGGTATACGCCCGGAACAGATGTCGGACTCATACGTATGGTGAGCGGGATGGTCTTTGATGCGCCCGGTTGGAGATCAATACCGAGCCGACTAATCTCGAGCCATGAGGTTACCGATCGAGTGCGATCGCTCACGACTGCCTGCTTAAACTCCTCAATCGTTCCACCCTCTTTGAGAGAAATTTCATTGACCGAGGGATATATGCTGATTGGAGCAGTCCCCGTATTAGTGATTGTAATATCCTTCGTGATAATGTCCCTCGACTCTGCCTTGGTATCAATAATGAGTGGGCTCACGGTATAGGAGACATTTGCACGAGCAGGTGAAGACATCCATAGGAAGTATCCGATGCAGAGAAAAGGGACGAAAAAAATTTTAGAATATTGGAACTGAAACATACCGTATATGAGCTTCATATAAACCTGCGTCTTGTAATTGTCGAATCATAATTCTGTACACAATGTCAGTTGTGTCACCCACAACTGGCTGTGAACTATATGATACCTCATCGAGGGTCGATGTGCTCATGCGTGCGTAGGTGTCAATGGCTGAAAAACGGGTATTGCCACCTTGGAGCGTATCATCTCCAGTATGGTACCCAAAACAACTCGCAGCATTACTATCGCATCCCGTATTCCACGCTGTCGGTAGTGCATTGGTACCGGTAAGTGGCTTCATGGTTGCCCCCATTGCGCTCATGAGCTCCCCGTCCATGACCATGAATATCTGGTATCCTTCGGTGCCATTTGCATCGATTGTAAGTCGATGAGCCCCCTCAACAGGAGTATTTGGAACAAGTTTTCCAAATGGGAGTGTTGTTGGGGTAGTGTGGATATCAACAGTCACTCCTTCAACAACGGTTGAGGAAGCGACTCCTGCCATAGTGAAATTGAGGTGAGCTCCCTCGGTTGAGAGAGAGGGGTATACCTCTCCAGTATTTGTAGGTACTGGAATATTTTGTGCAAGATCAAAGAGTCGGAAGTAGTACACACGATTCACCCGAGGTCCCGCAGACTGAATGGTAAATTCGTATTCCGCAGCCACACTGTTACTGTGACGGTATCCCGTAAGCACACTTGGTGACTCATTGTGTGTACCACACCCATTCCCCACTCCCGCAACGCACGATTCAGAATCGGAGAGTGTTGCGGTGGTGATTTTTTCATTGTCTATTCCCCCACCGTCTGCATAGCACCACGTCGAGGTGGCGAGACAGGTACTCGTTGCCACAACATCAAATGCCTGTGCGAAATTTGCTGATTCAGAAAACTGCAGTTTAAAGCGTACATCGTCCCGTGACATATTTTCAGTTTCCTTCACGGTCACACGGAGCTTTACTGCCTGACCATTTGCAATGTCAACCGGTGCAACATTTTCTACTGCGAGTGTGGTGGTCGGTGTTTCGTCAATCTCATTGTCATACCACCGCCAATTCTGGGTTTTCGGTGAAAAGCTCGCGGTGCGCAACTGCGGATACTGCGAGTAGGTATCGAGCGGAGTGCCGTCTGGCTCAACCATTCTAAAACAGTAGAACGTTTCGGCGTTTGCTCCATTTTGTTCGATAAACCAATCGTACTCGATGTCTTCGTCTACCTGCACCGCATTTGCATTGACGCTCGTGTCATTGATTTCCTCGAGTGTACCGGCAACGTCTGACACCGAGAGAGCGAGGTTGCCCGTAAGTAGTGTACCGTCCGTTGTTCCCGTCGCATTGTAGCCACGCCAGATTGAGCTCGAAGCATTGTTGCCGAGCGTACGCCAATTTGATTCACTGATAGCACTACAGGAGCTCACCATTGCTCCGTACTGGAGGCGGAACGCTCGTACCTCTCCCGGAAATGTCGCATTTTTTGCTCTGATTGACATTCGAAGTCGCACGCGCTCTCCACCACCGAGTGGCTCATCTGCTCCCGTGAGAACGGTGTTTTCACCCAAATCAGCTCCACCAACAGGCCATGGGTCAGTGGGCAGAAGTGCATTGTTGTCAACGTAAAACCGGTAGTAATTTTGTGCGAGGGCAAGACCTGCCGTTGGCCACTCGACTATTTCGGTACGGTACGTGAGTGTTGAACCAGTGTTACTTCTCCAGAGCTCATACGCAGTTGTTGAGGCGATGGTCACCCCAGCCATTGACTGTGGAAAGGTCGTACCAGCGACCGATGAACGAGCGTCAGTGAAAATTGATGCATTCGTGAGGTCACCGAGCGTCTTCCCCACGGGGATACTGATGGTGAGTGGGGCAGTACCTCCACTCACAAATCCGTTGGATTTTGTCACCACCATTGCACCATCGGTCGTTTGCGTATTTTCAATAATCCATGCGACGACAGTCTGACCTGAAGGGGTCGTCGCATTTGGCTCGAGGTAGAAAGACACATACCCAATACTTGAGAGCCACACTTCAGCACCAAACTCATCGGTACCGTTGAGACCTGTGGTATTTCGCTTCTGTACATGAATAAATGCCTTCGAGAGACTGTTAAGTGCGGTAATTGGTTTTGTTTCAGTGACGCCGGCGAGAGTAAAGGTGTGCTCACTCCTCTGCACTTTCCAATTAACACCCGTAAATTCAACAACCGCATAACTCACCCTGCCCGCATCCGACCCCGACACTCCACGCCTGATAATCGGTCTATCAAGAGAAGCACTCCAATCGGACGTATTCAAACCCGATTCATAGTTGGTGGATGTTGTATCGGGGTTCTGTTGACCGGTAATAAATACCACCACGTCAGCATCGTCGACAACTCCCGAGACCGCGGTACCTGTTGCACTCGTTGAGGAGATAGCATACGCAAGGTATGTTTGGTCACGAACAATCATTTCATTATCGCCTCCAGGCAAGCCAATGTACTCGACTATCTCCCAAGAAACACGCGTACTTGTCGAGACACCCGTTCGTGCTATCGTCACCGAAGAGAGGATGTTCGAGGGATTCAAAATGTACGCGGTCACCGTCCTTGCGTTTTGTGCAACTGCATTTCCCGATGCGTGTCCCGCTCCCGTCATTCCGAGGTTGGTGATACGCATGAATGCCTTTGAGGCAGAGCTCGGAGCGATGTAGTTCACCCCTGCGACGAGCGTTGAAGAGGTACTCGTAATGGTTACCGTACCTCGCTGTATTTCAAAATCTCGTTCAGGTGCCGTTGTGAGCTCCGGGTACGTGAGATACGTATTGAGATCGTACCCCGCTCCTGAAAGTCGGAAGCAGTAGGTCGTGTTGTATCCTGCGCTCGTGGTCTGCTCAATGGAAAACTCAGGTTCAATAAATTGTGTTGCGGTAAGTGTTGTTGATGCAACCTGTGATGAGGATTCTTTTATAGCACTGTTTGGCGTGAGGAAAGTGGCGTTCTCATCGGTGACACCTCCAGAAGCAACAGCGATGTTTGTCGTATTTCCCGCTTCAGTGAGATTTGTCGTCGTCGCCATATCCCAGGCACCACCACTTCCACCAACATCAATCCACGAATCCACCGCACTACACGTGGTCACCTTGGTACCATACTCGAGTCGGTACCCTGTTGACTCCGAGGTGATGGTCCCTTCGTTTGATACCTGCATACGAAGTCGTACGGGCGTTGCCTGTGAAATATTTGTAATCGCAGTATCCTCCGCGCCACTCGACGATGATGACGCGGTGACCTCTGTTCCGTTATCGTTTCTCCAGTGGTAGTGCGTCTGCGTGTGTATGGCACCGTTCAGTGTCGTTGAACCATTCATGTCGCGCACGACCGTAGGACTCACCGCACCCCCACCCGAGATGGTGACATTCACCGACGGGTTTTCAATCACAATGTCTATTGTTTCTCCATTCAGTGCACCCTGTGTGGTATCAAGTACGGTGTAGAGACACATCGTTGCTGTGGTGCTAATGCCCACAGAGCCCGTGAATGTGGAGGTACCATTTGCACTTGAGAAACCATCTGCGTCAGCGGAGTCAAAGAGTGATTCCCCTCCTCCGTATGACTCACTCCCACAGTCGTAGGGAGAAGAGGTATCGAGGTCATAGTAGAGTTTTATATTTTTTAAATCTCTCTGCGCATCAACAGTACCCGTCTCCGAAATCGTAATACCCGTCACATTGTGCGCGGCGCTATTGTTTGATATCACAAATGCACTTCCAACATAGAAATTAGTTGCGGGAAGTGTCGTCGTTGCTTTTTGGGATGAGGTTGCAATATTGACCGCAACATCAGCAGAAATGCTTGCACGCGGGTAGTTTGTGTATGCACTGAGTGCTTCGCCTTGGTCGGTCACGCGGAAACAGTACGTACTCCCATCTGTTGCTGTCGATGATGCCCTAATCGCATACTCAAGTTCAACATACTGGGTCGACGTGAGCACAATCCCCGCGGTTTCTGAAGACGTATCTTTGACACCAGAGTTTGGCGTGAGGAAGGTGGTATTTTCGTCGGTTACACCACCCGTGGAAACCGCTATGTTTGTCGTATTAGCACCATCGAGTAGGTTGCCTGTATCAAACATATCAAAATGTCCACCACTTGCACCAACGTCTGTCCAATTATTCGCGTCACTACACGAGCCACCGGTCTCCGCATACTCGAGCCGATACTGCATTGAGGGAGTGGAACTGCCCCCCTCATTGGACACCTCGAGTCGGAGGCGTGTCGTCGTACTCTTTTGCAGGGCGAGGAGGGGTGTGTCTTCTGTGTTGCTCGTCTTTGAAGTTGCGGTTACTTCAGTGCCATCATCATTTCTCCAATGGTAATGTGCGAGCGTTGGCATGTCGTTGTATACCACAGTTGTCCCTGGAATTGCTTGCGCAGTTCCCGGCCCTGCGGTACTTCCACTCACCACTACATCACTCGCTGGGTTTTGAATTGCGATATCAATCGTCGAGTTGTTGGGGGTAGCATTGAGCACATCAAACACAACGTAGAGACAGTACGACTTCGTTGGGGTAATACCGAGTGTGGTACCGGTAAAAGATGCAACACCATCTGCTCCAGAAAATCCGTTATACTGTATTGAACCAAACTGTGATTCACTTCCATCGTACGACTCACTCGCACAGTCGTACGGAGCACTCGTATCGGTCTCATACAGTAATTTCACATTCTTAATGTTCGTTGATGCGTCAATGGTGCCGTTTTCGGTAATGGTCACTCCCGTAATGTTGTACGATTGTGTATCCGCAGTATCAGAAATACTAAACGCTCCTCCAACGTACACATTCGAGGTACTCGCATTCACGGACGTAATTTGGCTACTGAGCACTGCTCCTGCAGTAACAGGGAGATCTGCGATGGTTGCACCGAATATGTCTGCGACCGCAACTGCAAACCACGAGGCGTAGATACGCGCATCACTCCCAATGTTGAAGTCAATACCATACAAATCAAAAGGTAAGGTATTGACCGGCCCCTGCTCGTACTCCCAGTTCACCATGTCATTTGTTGATTTTTTCCAGAGAATGTTTGCGGTCCCTGCCGTACCTGCGGTAGCACGAGCGCTGTATGCAACGTACACGTTGTCATTCGATGTATCGAGTGCAATGGCAACATTCGTGAGACCGAGAACCGTCGATGAAGATACGACCGTCTTCGATGTCCATGCTCCACCTGTATACAGGGCTGTACGGATTTGGTCGTCGGTACCTGGTGTGGTGTTGCTCGCAGTGTACGCGAGGTAGACATTGTTTGTCGTGGGGCTCACCGCGAGCGCCATACCCACATCGTATGTGGTGTTGTCCTGCGCAAGTGCGTCAATCGTCGTCCATGCAGCACTCCACGTTGCGTTATTCCATACCTTACTCTGAATTGCTTCGGTTGTTATATTGCGATGAACTGCGAGCATATTACCCCCCGCAAGTGGCATGAGAATTGCGTAGTTATTGGTGAGACCAAAAGGGTTCACGCCAGTTTCAGTCCAACTAGCGGCTCTATTACAGTTAATTGTACACTCTTGTACATACGAGTCTGAATTATCAATACTGCTCACGTATATGGTGCCGTCGGTACCACGGGAAATAGAAACTTGGTTTGCTCCCGCGACAATCGTCCCTCCCTGCGCGAGAGAGGTACTCGTTGGAGTAGTCCCGAGAAGGAGTGTGTCACCGCTCGTATCAAGTCTGTTGTAGAACACATCTCCCGCACTGGTATCGAGCGTTGCAATCTGAATACTGGAGCTCGCAGAGCCCGGTGTCCACTTGTCATACCACACCGATATCGCAATGCAGTCGGTCTGAGCATCGACCGTTGTTGTCGCACTCCACGATGCACCACCGTCAGTCGTCTTTCGATACACACAGTACCCCGGAGCATCACGGAAGAACTTGTACCCCGTTTGATCACTCACAAACACGGTTTGTGAACCGGATTGAATGTGTGATGTTCCCGCTATCTGTGCACTTGGATCAATCGTCACCTGCGTGTAGCTATCGCCCGTGTTTCCCATATCCTGTGCGACCGTAGATACCCGTACACCCTGAAAAATATCTGCAATTGTGTCGCCGAATATGTCATCGTTGGTATCATCGACCCATGTGGCAAAAATACGCTCACTGCTTACTACGTTCATATCAACACCATAAAAATCTCTTGCCACCGAGTTTACGGGCCCCTGTTCGTACGTCCAGCTCGCCATGTCGTCAACTGACTTGCGCCAGTAAATGTTTCCTGTCCCGAGCGTTCCCGGCGTCGTTCGTGCACTATACGCAACGTACACATCATCATTATTTGCATCAAGCGCAATGGCGACGTTCGTAATTCCTTTTTCTGTGTACCGCACTACCTCCTTTTTTACGGTCCATGTTCCATTAGAATACTTTGCTGTACGGATTTGGTCATCAGCACCGAGACCGGTACTACTCGCCACATACGCGAGGTATACATCACCCGTTGTGGGACTGACCGCCACTGCCATACCGACGTCATACGTTGTGTTATCAGGAGCATTAAAATCAAACGTGGTCGTTGCTACGTCCCATGCACCCGTGCCGTTGTTCCATACCTTACTTCCGATATCTTCAAGGACAATGTCACGGTGAATTGCGAGAATGTTGCCGTTTGGAAGTGGCGCAAGAATAGCGTAGTTATTGGTGAGCCCAAAAGGATTTGTGCCTGCCTCGGTCCAACTTCCTGCAATCCAACAAGACGCCGAACACTTCATGACGTATGAATCACTTGCGTCAATAGAGCTTATGTACACCGTGCCGTTGGTGCCTTTCGTAATCGAAGTTGCGTTCGTGCCTTCACCGAGCGTACCTCCCTGTGCTGTTGCAACACTCACTGGAGTTGACCCCATGAGGAGCGTATCTCCATCGGTATCGAGGCGGTTGTACCATGTATCATCAGGGTTTGCGTCAATTGTAGTAATATGGATGTAGTTCCCACTATCACCTGGTGTCCACCGGTCATACCACACCTGAATCTGGAAACAGTCAGTCTGTGCATCAACGGTTGTCGTACCACTCCAGCTTATACCACCATTCGTCGTTTTTCGATACACACAATACCCCGGAGCATCACGAAAAAACTTATACCCTGTCTGGTCATCAATGAACACGGTCTGTGAACCAGATTGGATGTGTGAGGTACCGAGAGTTGCTGCATCGGTATCAATCGATGATTGTACTGCCTCTGCTTTGGGGACGGTATTGGTGAACAGCCCATCACCAAAACTGCCAATAAGTATCGTGATGATAAGGTACAGAGAAACAAACACCCTCCCCTTTCTGAGTTTTTTGAATAACCCTCCTTTCATTTCCTTCTCATTATGGACTACTTAGACATCCAAAACAATAGCACCCCTGTGTGAAAACGCCTTATAAAATCTATGCAAATTTCAAAATACAGAATCTCCACGTCACGTCAATCAACTAAACTACATGAGCGACATCTTAAGTCGCTCATAACACCCATAAAACATAAAATGAGCGACTTACGATGTCGCTCATTTTGCGGTGAAGGTGGTCTGATAGGTTTTACATGCGGGATTCTTCCTCGAGCACATCTTCAAGTGGCACATACGGCTCAACCACAAGATCCTCAATATGCTCAATAGATGGAGTGGATGTGCCTGTATCAAATGACGGAATAACGACATCACTTGTATCCTGAATAGTGCTTGAAGCTGTATCACTGTTCAAAGTGTCAGTGCCCTCATCAAGTGCTGGTATGACTAAATCACCATCATCGGGATTCCCAGTACCACTTATCGTTGTTGTTCCAATATCATCGTTCTCATCTGAGTCTGTCTTTTGCTTCGGCTGTGTACTTGGTGCTACCAATGCTCGCTTCTCACCCGTCTGATCGGGGTCAGGTATTTCTTCAGGTACGGGAGTAGGTCGTGATGCGAGGTCGAGCACTTCACCGCTCTTGAGGTCGTACCCACGCGTCTCTATGTCCCCCGTTTCCATCTTTGCATCATACACGAGCACAAAACGTGGATTTTCAATTGAACCGCCACCAGTATCTTCAATGGTATCAATGAGCCCTGTTCGAATATCATACACTTTCATACGCCACGCCTCATTCTCAAACGACTGCCACACAATGTGGGTACCGTTTATACTCGGCGCAATATCGTGTGTCGTATTATCGGTGAGCATCTTACGTTCACCATTAGTTTCAAAGAAAATCTCCCAGTCATTAC
>DALYES010000001.1:0-319 GCA_031972435.1 Minisyncoccota bacterium | reverse complement strand
TCGTTTATTATGATAACTGCCCCACCGTTAAATATGTTATTAAAACTGTCATTCGTCAACTGGGTCTCGGTTTCATTGTCAAAATTGTACTGCATGATTTGGTATCGTCCATCAATGAGACGGTGCCATACCGCAGTATTCGAGACTTCATCAAAGTATGGAGCATCATCCTCGAGCGTGTTGTTGGTAAGCTGGGTAAGCTCTCCACCTTTTTCGACATATATTTCTTTATCTCCATCAGCATCAACTGCAGAAAATACTCGATCGGTGTGTAAAATCTGTGGCTGAGTAGACGCGGTCGCACAGTAAAATGTCCCAT